>NZ_DCYC01000056.1:0-11955 GCF_002330965.1 Arsenicicoccus sp. UBA2120 | reverse complement strand
CTTCGGGTCGCCCGGAAGGGGTTTCTAAGCGGCACAGGCGACCATTCGTGAGCCGGGAGCTCAGTTCCCGTCGTCCGGAGAGGCTTCCAGGCCCCACAGGCGACCATTCGTGAGCCCGGAGCTCAGTTCGCGCCGTCCGGACAGGGGCCCAGGCCCCACAGGCGACCATTCGTGAGCCCGGAGCTCACTTCGCGTCGCCCGGAGGGGGTTCCAGGCGCCACAGGCGACCATTCGTGAGCCGGGAGCTCAGTTCGGGTCGGCCCGCAGCGTCAAGACGTCCTCGTGGGCCAGTGGCTCCGAGGTCAGCGGCTCTGTGGAGGAGACCGGCACCCGGTCCGGCGCCGCGCTGGCGGCCGTTGCGTCGGCCTGCGGTCCGTCAGCCCTTCTTGGCCCTCGCGGCGTCCAGCTGCGCCACGAGCTGGTCCACCGTGACCGTGCCGGCGGTCAGCCCGACCATGCCGCGCGCGAACGCCCCAGACCCCAGGGCCGGAGGCATCTGGTCGCTCGCGTCGAAGCGCACGGTCTGCGCCTGGTAGGCCGCCGACGCGATCTTGCGCGTCGTGGTGCTGGCGTAGCGCTCGAGGTCGAAGTCCTCACGAGGAGAGATGAATCCGCGGTCCTCCGAGCCCGCCCAGTCCGCCCCGAAGCGCGGGTCCGAGCCCATGTAGCGGACCAGGTCGCGCGCTGCCGGGTCGTGCCCGCGCAGGAGCACCGCGCTGTCGCCCCCGACCTCGATCGCGTCGTTGTCGCCCGTGGGGAAGGCGACGACCGAGGTGGTCTGGTCGATGGCGGTGCGCACCCGCTCTGGCAGGAAGCCCTGCTGCGTGACATAGCTGCCCTGCTTGAGCAGAGCGCACCGCTGCGGCTCGGCGAAGAGCCCGTCGGCGGCGTGACGGACGTCCCGTCGGGCTGCCGCCGGTCCGCCGCCCTCCACCGCGTCGTGCTGCACGACCTCGGCATACGTCGTGAAGGCCTGCTTGATCCGCTCGTCGGAGAACGGCACGCGCCCGGCGACCCACCCGTCGTAGACCTCGGGCCCGGCGCCCTTGAGCACGAGCTCCTCGATCCAGTCGGTCCCGGCCCAGCCGCTGTTGGCGCCGTCCTCGATGCCGAGGCACCAGGGCGTGCTGCCGTGGTCGCGCAGCCGGTCGCCAGCCGCCGCGAGGTCGTCCATCGCCTGCGGCGGATCGATGTCGACCGCGTGCAGCGCGTGCCGGTCGTACCACAGCAGGGACTTGACGTTCATGGCCACGGGGATGCCGTAGGTGCGGCCGCCCGTCTGCAGCGGCGCGACCATGCCGGGCACCATGCCGGACGCCACGCGGCTGATCGGCAGCACGTCGTCGAGGGGCTCGACCGCCCGTTCGCGCGCGAGCTCGACGGCCAGCCCCGGCTGCGGCAGCACGGCCAGGTCGGGCGGGTTGCCCGCCGCGATGCGCGCCCGCAGGTCGGTCGTGAGGTCGTCGCTGCCGGAGTAGCTGACCTGCACGTCGTGCCGTCCGGCCCACGCGTCCACGGCTTCCTTGAAGCCCGTGGCCTGGCTGCCGGAGAAGGCGTACATCACCTCGATCGTGGAGCCGCCCCGGGCGGTCTCGACCGAGGCCCCCTCGGAGCACCCGGCGGCGCCCGTGACCAGTCCCGTCAGCAGCGCCAGGACACCGACAACACCACGCGCCCGCATCGGCAGCTCCCTTTCTCGACCCGTCGCGACCGACCCTACTCGCGAGCACCGACAAGCCCCGGCCTGACAGGCCAGCACGTGATGAGCGAGCACCCGCCGAGCCGGCACCTGACGGCGGACAGGGGCAGGGCCCGCACCCTCGAGAGGATGCGAGCCCTGCACCGGCCGTATGCCGGAACCGCCGCGTGGCCGTGGCCCCGGCATACGCTCCGGCTCAGCCCTTGACCGCGCCCGACGTCATGCCGCGCACCAGGAAGCGCTGCAGCACGACGAACACGAGCATCGGCACGATCATCGAGATGAACGCGCCGGCGGTGAGCAGCTCCTGGCCCTGGCCCTGCGTGCCGAGCAGACCCTGGAGCTTGACGATCACCGTGGTGTTCTCGGACTTCAGGAACAGCTTGGCGATCAGCAGGTCGTTCCAGACCCACAGGAACTGCAGGGTGGCGAACGCCGCGATGGCCGGCATCGACATGGGCGCCACGAGCTTCCAGAAGGTCTGGAAGTGACCGCAGCCGTCGATCTTGGCGGACTCCACGATGGAGCGCGGCAGGGTGCTCATGTAGTTGCGGAGCGTGTAGATCGCGAGCGGCATGCCGAACCCGGTGTGCAGCAGCCAGACCGCGATGTACTGCCCCGAGATCCCCAGGCCACGGGGCCCGAGCAGGTCGAGCAGCGGCTGGAAGGCCACCTGGATCGGGACCACGAGGACCGCCACGATGATGATGAACAGGACGTCCTTGCCCGGGAAGTCCATGAACGTGAACGCGTAGGACGCGAACGCCGCGAACATGATCGGGATGATCGTCGCGGGGATCGCCACCACCAGGGAGTTGATGAAGGCGTTGCCCATGTCGGCCTGGGTGAACACGGTCGAGTAGTTCGACAGCGTCCAGCCCTGCCCGAACGGGTTGAGCAGCGCCGTCCACCAGCCGGAGGTGGCGGCGTCGTCACGGGTCCGGAAGGACGTGACGAGCAGGCCCAGGGTCGGCAGGCACCACATCAGGCCGAGGATCGTCAGGGTGACGATCGAGACGATGCTGCGGCGGCGACCGTCCTTCATGGTGCCCTTGGCGCGGGTCACCTGCTGGGGCTCGGTCGTGCGAGCCGCCATGGTGCTCGTGCTCATCGGTTGGCCTCCTGCTCACGGAACATCTTCACCTGGTAGATGAGGACGGGGATGATCAGCGCGAGCAGGATCACGACGATCGCCGAGGCCTTGCCGGAGTCGCTGTTGGCGAACATCTCGTTGAAGAAGAGGTTCGCGATCACGTTGGTCTTGTCGCGACCGTTGGTGAGGACGTAGACGATGTCGAAGACCTTGAGGACGAGGATCACGGTCGTGATGAAGACCGACAGGATCGTGCCCCAGATCTGCGGGATGATGACCTTCCAGAAGATCTGCCACTCGCTGGCGCCGTCGATGCGGGCCGCCTCGAGGGTGTCGTCCGGGACGCCCTTGATGGCCGAGCCCAGCAGCACCATCGCGAAGCCCACCTGCAGCCAGATCAGGATGACCATCAGCAGCAGCGAGTTGAGGCGACCGCTGGAGATCTGCAGCCAGGTCTGCGGGGTGCCGCCGAAGGCCGTGACCACGGCGTTGAGCAGACCGGTCTGCGAGGAACCCTCGGCGTTCCACGCGTAGACGAGGTACCAGATGGCCGAGGCGCCGACGAAGCTGATCGCCATGGGCAGGAAGATCGCCGACTTCGCGATCTTCTCCCCCTGCGGCGAGAGCTTGTCGGCCAGCACGGCCACGATCACGCCGAGCGCGACCGTGGTGGCGGGGACGATCAGCAGCCACAGGAAGTTGTTGAAGATCGACGTGCGGAACTCCTGGTCCGCGATCACGTTGCGGTAGTTGTCGAACCCCACCCAGGCGGTGCTGTCCTTGTTGGCGAAGGAGTACACGAGCGTCTGGACCGTCGGGTACAGCAGCATCAGGGACATGAGCCCGAAGCCCGGCAGCAGGAAGGCGTAGGGGATGAGCCCCTCCGACAGCCGGCGCGGCAGGGCCTCGACGAACATGTTGAGGAAGTAGAAGAGGATGGCGGCGCCACCCACCCCGGCCACCAGGGCCAGCAGACCGATGATGATCTTGCTGCTGAGGAACCACTGGGGGTAGTAGGCGAAGGCCAGGAAGAGGTTGGCGATGAGCCAGACCACGACGACCATGCCCAGGAATCCCAGGACGAGGCGGCCCGGCTTCAGCCGGCCGTCGTCGACCTTGGGAGCGCTGTGCGGCGAGGCGCTGTGCCCCGCCGGGCGTTCGGTGACGGCGGTGCTCATGACTTCGGCCAGCTCTTCTCGATCTCGTCAGCGGCCTGCTGCGAGGTCTTGCTGCCGTTGACCCAGGAGACCATGCCGGTCCAGAAGCTGCCGGAGCCGACCTCCTTGGGCATGAGGTCCGACCCGTCGAAGCGGAAGATGTCGGCCTCGGTCGCCATCTTGGCCACGTTGCGCGTCGTCTCGTTCGGGTAGTTCTTCATGTCGAAGGTCTTGTGCGGGCTGAGCCAGCCGCCGGCCTTGGCCCACTCGGCGCCGAACTTGTCGCCCGCGAGGAACTCCATGACCTTCTTGGCGTCGGGGTCGTTGCCGTTGAACAGCGCCGCGAGGTCGCCGCCGCCGAGGATCGGCTTCCCGTCATACCCACCCTGGTAGGGCGGGAAGGGGTAGGTGCCGACCTGGTTGTCGAGATCGGACTGGACGTTCTTGGGGTAGAACGTCGTGGCGAAGTTGCCCTGGCGGTGCAGCATGCACTTGGGCGGGGTGGCGAAGGCCGGGGTCATGGCCTCGCCGAACTTGGTGTTGAGGATGGCCTGCGTGCCGCCGTAGACGCTGCCGGGGGCCTTGAGGATCTTGGCCATCTCGTCGAGGGCCTTGACGACGCGCGGGTCGTTGAACGGGATCTCGTGCGAGGTCCACTGGTCGTAGACCTCGGGGCCGTACATGCGCAGCATGTACTCCTCCAGCCAGTCGGTGCCGACCCAGCCGGTGGCCTGGTCGGAGTTCCACGCCACGCACCAGGGGGCGACGCCCGTGCCCTTGATCTTGTCGGCGACCCCGTAGAGCTCCTGGATCGTCTTGGGCTCCTTGTTGAAGCCGCCCTTGTCGTAGGCGGCCTTGGGGTACCAGACGATCGACTTCACGGCCATGCGCATGGGGGCGCCGTAGACGCGGCCCTTGTAGCGCGAGGAGTCCATGAAGCCCGACACGAGCGTGCTGTCGAGCTTGTCGTAGTCGAGGTAGGTGTCGATCGGCTGGATCTTGTTCTGCCCGGCCATCTCGAGCAGACCACCCGGCTGGGGGAACAGGCCGATGTCCGGCGAGTCGCCCGAGCCGACCTTGGACTTGATGGTCGTCGTGAAGTCCGTGTCGGCGGTGTACTGGATCTTGATGCCGGTCTCCTGCTGGAACTTCTGCAGCGACTGGACGAAGAACTTCTCCTCGTCGCCACCGAAGGCACCGAGGATCGTGACGGTCTTGTCGCCGTCCGCCGTCCCCCCGTCGACGGTGCCGGAGAGGCCACCGCCCTCACCACCCGCACCGCCTTGGGGGTTCTGCAGACAGGCACTCGTCGACATCGCGACGACGCCACACAGGAGCGCCGCCGTGGAGAGCTTGCGCACACGCATTTGGACTTCCTCATCCCTAGGTCCCGGGCCGTGTGCCGAGCCGGGACCCGGCAGCCTGGGGCTCCGGGTGCACGCGACGCTGCGAGCGGCCTTTGACGTTTTAGTGACCCCATAGTGGTGGCGCGCGCTCCCCCCGTCAACGGGCTGAACGCAATGCAACGAACCTGTGACATCGCCCGCTCGAACGATGTGCTGAACGATCAACATGGTTAACGTTGCCCGCTATGGAGCTACGCAGGGGTGGCCGGCGACCGACCCTGGCCGACGTGGGACGTCGGGCCGGGGTGTCCGCGACGACGGTCTCCTTCGTGCTCAACCCCGACTCCAAGCAGACGATCAGCGCCGCCACCCGGGCGCGGGTCCTGCAGGCCGTCAACGACCTCGACTACCGCCCCAACCGCACGGCGCAGGGGCTGCGCCGCAAGCGCAGCGGCACCATCGGCGTGGTGGTGGACGAGCCGGCGATGGAGGCCTTCTCGGGCGAGACCGTCAACGGCGCGCACGACCTCGCCTGGAGCGAGAGCACGGTGCTGCTGGTCACGCACACCGGGCGGCGGCCCCACGGCATGCAATCGGCGATCGAGGAGCTCGCCGACCGCCAGGTCGACGGCCTGGTCATCACCTGCTCGGGGACCCGGGGGATCGAGCTGCCGGACCGTATGCCGAACCTGCCCTGGGTCCTCGCCAACTGCTTCGACCCGGCCGGGCGCGGGCCGTGCTTCCTCCCCGACGAGGAGTTCGGCGGGCGCGAGGCCGCCCGGCTCGTGGCCGAGCATGGCCACCGCCGCATCGCCTACCTCAGCGGTCACGCCGGCGCCTGGGCGACGCCCCTGCGGATCGACGGCTTCCTGGCCGAGCTGGAGGAGCTGGGCGTCCCGACCAGCACCGGCGACGTCGTGGTGCGCGAGGGCTTCTACTACGTGGACTCGGGCTACGCCCTGGCCCGCGAGCTGCTGGCCGGGCCCGACCGGCCGTCCGCGATCGTGTGCGGCAACGACCGGATCGCCCTCGGTGTCTACCTCGCGGCCGCCGAGGCGGGGCTGCGGATCCCCGACGACCTGTCCGTCGTCGGCTACGACGACCACGAGCCGGTGATCCAGCAGCTGACCCCGCAGCTGACGACGGTGCGGCTCCCCCTCTACGACATGGGGCGGCTCGCGGCCGAGGCGCTCGTGCACGGGACGGTGGGGGCGCTGCCGGAGCGCACGCTCCTGCCGTGCCCCGCCGTGCCCCGCGCGTCCGTGGCCCGCCCCGGGGCGGCATACGGCAGCTCCCCGGCCTAGGCTGGAGGGCGACAGGCCGCCGCTCACCGACGAGGGCGAGGGTCGGCCCACCGCAGCTGGATCGAGGAGCAGGAGCACGACCATGCCCGAGTTCGCCTACGAGGCCCTACTGCCGCACGGCACCGACGAGACCCCCTACCGCAAGCTGACCTCCGAGGGCGTCGAGCTGGTCGAGGGCCCCGGCGGCCGACAGTTCCTCAAGGTCGCGCCCGAGGCGCTCACCCTGCTGTCCGAGACCGCGATGCACGACATCGCCCACTACCTGCGACCGGCCCACCTGGCCCAGCTCCGCAGGATCCTCGACGACCCCGAGGCCAGCAACAACGACACGTTCGTCGCCCTCGACCTGCTCAAGAACGCCAACATCTCCGCCTCCGGCGTGCTCCCGATGTGCCAGGACACCGGCACGGCCATCGTCAAGGGCGAGCGCGGCCAGCACGTCGTCACCGACGGCGTCGACGAGGAGCCCCTGGCCCGCGGCGTCTACAACGCCTACACCCGCCTCAACCTGCGCTACTCCCAGAACGCCCCGGTCTCGATGTTCGAGGAGAAGAACACCGGCAACAACCTGCCGGCGCAGATCGAGCTGTATGCCGACACCGAGCGCGGGCACGAGACGGAGTACTCCTTCCTCTTCATGGCCAAGGGCGGCGGCTCGGCCAACAAGTCCTATCTCTTCCAGGAGACCAAGGCGATCCTCAACCCGGACGCCATGATGAGGTTCCTCGACGACAAGATCCGCTCGCTCGGCACGGCGGCCTGCCCGCCCTACCACCTCGCCATCGTCATCGGAGGCACGAGCGCCGAGTTCGCCCTCAAGACGGCGAAGTACGCGAGCGCGAAGTACCTCGACACCATGCCCACCACCGGCAACGCCGCGACCGGCCGCGGCTTCCGCGACCTCGAGCTGGAGGAGCGCGTCCTCGAGCTCACCCGCAAGCAGGGCATCGGCGCGCAGTTCGGCGGCAAGTACTTCTGCCACGACGTGCGCGTGATCCGGCTCCCCCGCCACGGCGCCTCGTTGCCCGTCGCCATCGCCGTCTCCTGCTCGGCGGACCGCCAGTGCCGCGGCAAGATCACGGCCGAGGGCGTGTTCATCGAGCAGCTGGAGATGGAGCCCGGCCACTACCTGCCCGACACGACCGACGAGCACCTGCTCGAGGGTGTGGCGGGTGGGGCTGACGGCGGCCCTGGGGCTGACGGTGCTGCGCGTCCCGACGTCGTCGAGATCGACCTGTCGCGCCCCATGGACGACATCCTCGCCGAGCTGACCAAGCACCCCGTCAAGACCCGGCTGTCGCTCACCGGCACGCTGGTCGTGGCCCGCGACATCGCGCACGCCAAGATCAAGGAGCGCCTCGACGCCGGCGAGGACATGCCGCAGTACCTCAAGGACCACCCCGTCTACTACGCCGGACCCGCCAAGACGCCCGACGGGATGGCGTCCGGGTCCTTCGGCCCGACCACGGCCGGCCGGATGGACTCCTACGTCGACCAGTTCCAGGCCGCGGGCGGGTCCAAGGTCATGCTCGCCAAGGGCAACCGCTCCAAGCAGGTCACCGACGCCTGCCAGGCGCACGGCGGGTTCTACCTCGGGTCCATCGGCGGCCCCGCCGCCCGCCTCGCACAGGACTGCATCAAGAAGGTCGAGGTGCTGGAGTACCCCGAGCTCGGGATGGAGGCCGTGTGGCGCATCGAGGTCGAGGACTTCCCGGCGTTCATCGTCGTGGACGACAAGGGTGACGACTTCTTCGCCGAGTTCGCCAAGCCCACCGTCATGACGATCACGACCCGCGCGGACGTCGACGCATGACCGAGCGGACCACCCTGACCCCTGCCGAGGCCTGGCAGCAGCTGGTCGAGGGCAACGCCCGGTTCGTGACGGGGCGTCGCGAGCACCCCAACCAGGACGTCGACCGCCGCGCCGAGCTCGCCGCCGGGCAGGGGCCCTTCGCGGTGCTGTTCGGCTGCTCGGACTCCCGCGTCGCCGCCGAGATGATCTTCGACCAGGGCCTCGGCGACCTGTTCGTCGTCCGCACCGCGGGCCACGTGCTCGACCCGTGCGTCCTCGGCACCGTCGAGTTCGGCCCCGGCGTCCTCGGCACCCCGCTCATCGTCGTCATGGGCCACGACACCTGCGGCGCGATCAAGGCCGGGATCGAGGCGACCGACACGGGCACCATCCCCGGCGGCTACATCCGAGACCTGGTCGAGAAGGTCATGCCCTCGGTGATCCAGGCCCGCTCCTCCCACGGCGCCGGCCCCGACGCCACCCCCGACGAGGTCAACGCCTGGCACGTGCGACGCACCGTCAACATGCTCGCCGAGCGGTCGGCGCTGCTGCAGCAGCTCGTCGAGGACGGCCGGCTCGCCATCGTCGGCATCAACTACCGCCTCGCGGACGGGGACGTCCGCTACATCGCCCACCTCGGCGACATCGGCGACGCGCGTCCCGGGATCGACGTGGCGCCGGGGGTCGGGGTGGCGCCCGGGGTCGGCACGGGGCCTGGCGGCGGCACGGCGCCCGGGGTCGGCGCATGACCCGGGTCACCGACCTGGCCTACTACCCGTTGAAGTCCGCCGGCGGCGTGCCCGTGCCCGAGGCCGTCGTCGAGCACTGGAGCATCCGGCACGACCGCCGCTGGATGCTGCTGGAGGACGACGGTCGCATGATCAGCGCCCGCGAGGCCCCCACCCTGCTCCTGCTCCGCGCCGAGCACCGGACGCACGACGGGGCGCTGGTGGTTCGGCATACGGCCGGGGCGGTGGACCCGCTCGAGGTGAGCGTCCCGGACCAGGGCGAGCATCGCGAGGGCGTCGTCTGGGGCGCGGCCGTCCGTGGCCGGGAGGCGTCGCCCGAGGCGAGCGCGTGGTTCGAGGACTACCTCGGCCGCACCGGCCTGCACCTCGTGTGGTGCGACGACCCGACCTTCCGGCCGGTGGACCAGCGGTATGCCGAGCCCGGCGACACCGTGACCTTCTCCGACGGCTTCCCGTTGCTGCTGACCAGCACCCCCTCGCTGGGGCGGCTGCAGGAGTGGGTCGACGAGAGCACCGACCGGCGCGGCGAGCCGCGGGTCGAGCTGACGATGGACCGGTTCCGGCCCAGCGTGGTCGTCGACGGCGGCGAGCCGCTCGAGGAGCAGGGCTGGGACCGGGTGCGGATCGGCGAGATGACCTTCCGCATGGCCAAGCACTGCGGTCGTTGCGTGATGACGACCTACGACACGACGTCGCTGGGCCGCACCAAGGAGCCGCTGCAGACCCTGGCCGAGCGCAACGCGATCGACGGGCGGCTGGTCTTCGGCGTCAACCTGGTCCCCGAGGGCACCGGCACCCTCCGCGTCGGCGACGAGGTCACCCCGCTCCCCTGACCCCTCCCTCCTCCCTCCTCCCTCCCCCCCAGGATCGTGAGGGTTTCGTGCACCATCCGTGGACCAAGCACTCAGGGAGTCGGGAGGGTGGAGGTGTTCGGTGGGGATAGCGCACCCCCTGACCGGGGTAGGTGAGGCAGTCAGCGTCCCACCCACCTCCCCCAGGAGACCCGATGACCACCGGACCCACCGGCACCTCGCCCCAGCAGCCCGGCCCTTCCGGCTCCCCGCTCGACACCTTCTTGCACGGCGCCAAGGACGCGGTCGTTCAGGCTCGCGCCCAGGTCGCCCAGACCACGCAGGCCAACCGAGGCAAGATCTCGGGCGCCCTGGACAAGCTCGTGCGGACCGTCGACGACAAGACCGGTCGCAAGTACCACTCGCAGGTCGAGTCCGCCAAGGGCTGGGTCGAGAAGGGTGTCGACGTCGTCGCCGGCGGACCCGCGTCCCCGGCGTCCCCGTCGTCCGCTGCGGCCACTGCGGCCGCAGGGTCGTCATCGGTTCCTCCTGTCGCCCCGACCTCGCCCTCCACCCCGGCGACGCCCCCCTCCACCACTCCCACCCCGGCACCCGACAAGCCCAAGGAAGGCTGGCACCGCGGGCCGGACGGCCAGTGGACCCGGACCTCCTGAGGCCGAGCCGACGATGAGCTGTCCCCACTGCGGCGCCGCGATCTCCGAGGGCGCGACCTTCTGCCCGTCCTGCGGCGAGATGGTCCTGGCGACGCCCCCGCCCGCGGCGCCTGCCCCCTCGGCCCCGCCGAAGGGATCGAGCCCAGCGACCGGCGCGACCCCGAGTCCCGGCCCCGGGCCCGCTCCTGCCGGCAGTCCTCGCCAGCAGCGTCCCCGCCCGCAGGTCGTGCCCGTGCCCCAGCGACCGACGCGCCAGCGACCCCCGAGCCAGCCTCGCGGCCGCACCCGGCAGCAGGTCCCGCAGGGCGGGCCCTACCCCGGTCAGCAGCAGGGACCGTATGCCGGGTACCCCGGTCAGCAGCGCCAGCAGTACCCGCCCCAACAGTTCCCACCCCAGCAGTTCCCGCCCCAGGGCGGCGGTCCCGGCTACCCGGGCGGCTACGGCGACCGTCGTCAGGTCCGGCGTGGGCCGGGCTGCGGCGGGATGCTCCTGCGCCTGATCCTGCTGGTCCTGGCCATCCCGGTGCTCCTGACGCTGGCCGGTGCGGTGCTCGGCTTCGGCCTGCTCTCCGGCGGCCAGGACGACACCGCGTCGCCCTCGCCCACCTCGTCGTGGAGCGCCTCCCCGACCGAGAGCCCGACCGACAGCGCCACCGAGAGCCCGACCCCGACCGACGGCACGTCCGGCGCGAGCTCGGGCACCACCGGTCCCACCGGCTCCGCGTCGTCCTCCCCCGTCACCAGCGCGCCCACGACGGCCGCGGCCTACCCGGCGGCCAGGATCACCGGTCGCGAGTGCGCCCGCACCGGGACCGGACCGTATGCCGCGACCGCCGCCGGCAACGACCGCACGTCCTGCGCGTTCGCCGTCGCGGTGCAGCGTGCGTACGTCGCCGCAGGCGGAGCGGGCTCGACCACCACCGTCACCGCCTACAGCCAGGCCCGCGACGCGAACGTCCGCCTGCTCTGCACCGACGACCAGCCCGCGCAGTGCGTCAGCAGCACGGGCGCGCTGGTCTTCCTCTACGGCGGCGAGGCCGTCGTCGGCTGACCCGCCCTCACGCCTCACCGTCCGCACCCGCCACTCATCAGCCATCACCCATCAACCCACCACGGAGGATCCGATGACCCAGCCCCCGACCGACCCCACCCAGCCGCAGCCGACCCAGCCCGTCCCCACGGAGCCCACCGCGCCCGGCGTCCCCACCGCACCCACCACCCCCGGCATGCCCGCGGCACCGGTCGGCGCCCCGGCGAGCGAGCCGGGCGGCACCCCGGCACCCGGCCCGACCGAGCCCACTCCCCCCCCCCCCCCCCCCGGCCCCCCCACCGCCGACCCCACCCCGCCGC
>NZ_DCYC01000045.1:398-27918 GCF_002330965.1 Arsenicicoccus sp. UBA2120 | reverse complement strand
CATCGGTGGATCGAGGCTAAGACGCTCCCGGTGGCGGGCGCAACCCCACCCCCTGGCCGGTCGGAGGGAGGAAAAGGGGTTGCAGGCGGGGTGCGGCGGCCGCGACAGTGGGTGGGCCTGCCGCCATACGGCCCGGGCCCCGACGATCTCCAGGAGGTGGCGACATGACGGTCCTCGTGCGCCTGCACCGCCCAGACCCCACCTCCCACCTGGAGATCTCTCATGAACTTCCCTGCGCAGCAGGATCTTTCGTTCGACTCATCGCCTGACGGCCCGCCCGAGGGCGAGCGCTGGTCCACCTGGGACGTCGCGCAGCAGGGCCCGGAGCCCCGCCCCGACTGGGTGGTGACCGCCCTCGGCGCCGTCGACCAGGACCTCGGCGTCCTCAAGACCGGCAAGGAGGCCGACGTCCACCTCGTGCGTCGGTGGGTCCCCGGCGACGACGGCTCCGAGGTCGTCCTCGCAGCCAAGCGGTACCGCTCCAACCAGCACCGCCTGTTCCACCGCGACAGCGGCTACCTGGAGGGCCGCCGGGTCCGCAAGAGCCGCGAGATGCGCGCCATGGCGCACCGCACGACCTTCGGCAAGGAGGTCATCTCGGGCCTGTGGGCCGCGGCCGAGTTCGACGCCCTCGGCCGGCTCTGGGAGCTCGGCCTGCCGGTCCCCTATCCCGTCCAGATCACCGGGGACGAGATGCTCATGGAGTTCATCGGTATGACGGAGGGCCCGACTCCGGTGGCCGCGCCCCGTCTGGCCCAGACCCGGCCGGACCCGGCGCTCCTCGACGAGCTGTGGCACCAGCTGCGGTGCACCCTGCTCGTCCTCGCCCGGGAGGGGTGGACGCACGGCGACCTGTCGCCCTACAACGTCCTGCTCCACGAGGACCGGCTCGTGCTGATCGACTGGCCCCAGATCGTGGACGTCATCGGCAACCCGCACGGCTTCGAGATCCTCGAGCGGGACGCGACCAACATGTGCGACTGGTTCGTGCGACGCGGGCTCGAGGTCGACGCCGGTGAGCTGGTGGGCGAGCTCGTCGCCGAGGCGACCGCGCGCTACTGACGCCGGCTGCACTCCTGACCCGGCTGACCCAGCTGACCCCTGCTGCCCGCAGACAGGTGAGGAGGCCGCCGGCACCCCCACGCCGACGGCCTCCTCGGACCGGTCCGAAGGGTGTTGGATCGACCGGTCGTGCGTGCCGGTTCGAGCCCCCGCAAGACCCGGCACATCTCGTACGACGCCGCACCCCGCCATCAGGTTGGGGCCACCCTCGCGACGTCTGCGCGGTGAGTGTCTCCGCGGGGTCTCCGCGGTCAGTAGACGACCACCGTCCCCCGCAGCCCGATCAGCCGCTGACCGCGCAGCTCGTCCATGTTGGCGTTGTGGATGCGGACGCACCCGTGGCTGCTCGGGTAGGCCCCGATGTCGAAGCGGCTGCCGTGCACCGCGATGCCGCCGTTGAAGTACATCGGGCGGTACATGCTGCCGAGCCGGCCGTGCTGCCAGCCGGACCCGTCGCCGTACTGAGTCCAGAAGCGGAAGCTGCCCGACGGCGTGACGGCGCGCGCCCAGCGCCCGCGGTCGCGGTAGCGCTTGTTGTTGCCGGTGCTGACGTTGTAGATCCGCGAGACCCGGCCGCCGTCCACGACGTACAACGTCTGGCGGGCCTTGTCGATCTCGATCACGTGACCCGAGCGGCTGCGGGCGACGGGACGGGTGCCCTTGCTCGCGGCGGCCTGGGTGCGGGCGTCGGCGACGCCGGTGCGTGGCAGGCCGGCGACCTTCTGCAGCGCCATGACGGCCTGGCGGGTCCGGGCGGCATACACGCCGTCGACCCGGCCGAGGCTGTAGCCGAGCGCGTTGAGCCTGCTCTGCAGGGCCGTGACGGCCGGACCGCGCGAACCGACGCGCAGGGTGCGGGCGGCGGCCCGGGGAGCCAGGGCGGCCTGCGCCGCGCTGACAGGTGCCGCGCTGACGGGTGCGGAGCCGGCCGGTGCCGAGCTGGCGAGCGTCGAGCTGGCGAGCGTCGAGCTGACGGGTGACGCGCTGATGCGTGCCGCTGCGACGGGCGCGGACTGGGCCGTGGTCCCCCCGACCACGGCACCGCCCGTGAGCATCGCTGACGCGGCGAGGAGCGTGACACCGCGACGGATGGTGGAGCTGCTCATGATGGTCCCCCCTCTGGGACGTGCTTCCTTGACCCCCTCAGGACGTCGTGGCGGGGCACAAGGTTGCACGCCGATAAGGTGACCCCCGTGAGCTCTCTGCGTCGCGTCTTCGTGGCCCGCCTCGCCGGCATCGCGGTGTTCGACCCGCTCGGCGACCAGGTGGGGCGCGTCCGCGACGTCGTCGTCAGCTTCAGCGCGACCCGGCGCAAGCCACGCGTGCTCGGCCTCGTGGTCGAGGTGCCCGGCCGTCGCCGGGTCTTCGTGCCGATCACGCGCGTCACCAGCATCGACGCAGGCCAGGTCATCACCACGGGCCTGGTCAACATGCGCCGCTTCGAGCAGCGCCCGACCGAGTCGCTCGTGCTCGCCGAGCTGCTGGACCGCGCGGTGACGGTGACCCAGCCCGCCGAGGAGCCGTTCGAGGCCACCGTGGAGGACCTGGCGATCGAGCAGGACCGGCCGCGCGAGTGGTCCGTCACCAAGGTCTTCGTCCGGCGCGGCCACGTCAGCGGCAGCCTGTCGCTGCGCCGCCTGACGGGTCGCCGCGGCGAGACGCTGATCGTCGACGTGCTCGACACGACGGGCCTCGCGACCCGCCACCAGGGCCAGAGCGCCGCGCGCCTCCTCGAGGCCTACGACGACCTCAAGGCCGCCGACCTCGCCGAGGTCATCCACGAGCTGGCGCCCGGCCGGCGCGTCGAGGTCGCCAGCGCCCTGGATGACGAGAAGCTCGCCGACGTCATCGAGGAGCTCCCGGCGGACGACCAGATCGAGATCCTCACGCACCTCGAGACCGAGCGCGCCGCCGACGTCCTGGAGTTCATGCAGCCCGACGACGCGGCCGACCTGCTATCCGAGCTGCCGGAGGCGACCCAGGAGCACTACCTGCAGCACATGGAGCCCGACGAGGCCGCCCCGCTGCGCCGCCTGATGGCCTACGACGACAACACCGCCGGTGGTCTGATGACCCCGGAGGCGATCATCCTCGGCCCGGACGCCACCATCGCCGAGGCGCTGGCCTGGGCCCGCCGCGAGGAGCTCTCCCCCGCGCTCGCGTCCCTCGTCTGCGTCTGCCGCCCACCGCTCGAGACCCCCACGGGGCGCTACCTCGGGACCGTGCACATCCAGCGGCTCCTGCGCGAGCCCCCGCACAGCCCGCTGGGAGCGATCCTGGACAAGGAGCTGGAGCCGCTGCAGCCGACGGACAGCCTGGGCACCGTCACGCGGATGCTCGCCAACTACAACCTCACCGGCGCCCCCGTGGTCGACGAGGACGGTCACCTCCTCGGGGTCGTGACCGTCGACGACGTGCTCGACCACATCCTCCCCGAGGACTGGCGCGAGGAGAGGCACGAGGTGACCCATGACTGAGCGCACCCGCACCCAGGACCGCAACCGGCTGGACCAGCCTCAGGAGGCGCGGGTCCGGTTCCGGCGACCCGCGATCTTCGCCGAGGGCGCCTTCGGCTCGGCCAGCGAGGGCTTCGCCCGCTTCATGGGGACGCCGACCTTCCTGATCTGGATGACGATCTTCGTGGTCGTCTGGCTCGCGTGGAACACCTTCATGCCCGAGGCCGCGCAGTTCGACCCGCGGTCGCTCAACTACACGCTCCTCACCCTGATCCTGTCGCTCCAGGCGTCGTATGCCGCCCCCCTGCTCCTGCTCGCCCAGAACCGCCAGGACGACCGGGACCGCGTCGCTCTCGAGCAGGACCGCGCCCGCGACGAGCGCAACCTGGCCGACACCGAGTTCCTGACCCGCGAGGTGGCCGCCCTGCGGATCGCGTTGCGGGACATGGCGACCCGCGACTACCTGCGCTCCGAGCTGCGAGACCTGCTGGAGGAGCTGGAGGAGCGCGGGATGGTCCCCGAGGCCGCCGACGACAGCGACCCGGAGGCACCTCGCGCCAAGAAGGCCAAGAAGAAGAAGGCCGCGCCCGCGCCCCCCGCCGATCCCGGCGCGTAAGGAGATGCCGGGCGGGCGGCATACGATGGGGGGCATGTCTGCCCCGTCCCTGGACCTGATCCACGCCGCCCTGGCCACGGTCGACGACCCCGAGATCCGCAAGCCCATCACCGAGCTGGGGATGGTCGAGTCGGTCGACGTCGACGACGCCGGACGGGTCGCCGTCCGGGTGCTGCTGACGGTCGCGGGCTGTCCCATGAAGGACCCGATCCGCAAGGGCGTCACCGAGGCCGTCGCGCGCGTCGAGGGGGTCAACGGGGTCTCCGTCGACCTCGGCGTGATGAGCGACGAGCAGCGCGGCTCCCTGCGCGACCAGCTGCGCGGCGGCCAGGCCGAGCGCGAGATCCCGTTCGCCAAGCCGGGATCCACGACCCGGGTGTATGCCGTCGCCTCCGGCAAGGGTGGTGTCGGCAAGAGCTCGGTCACCGTCAACCTCGCCGCCGCCCTGGCCCGTCAGGGGCTCAAGGTGGGCGTGGTGGACGCCGACATCTACGGCTTCTCGGTGCCGCGCATGATGGGTGTCGAGCAGCAGCCGACCCAGGTCGACGACATGATCCTGCCCCCGGTCGCGCACGACGTGAAGGTCATCTCCGTCGGCATGTTCGTCGCCGGCAACCAGCCCGTCGTCTGGCGCGGACCGATGCTGCACCGCGCGCTGCAGCAGTTCCTCGCCGACGTGTTCTGGGGCGACCTGGACGTCCTCCTGCTCGACCTGCCGCCCGGCACCGGCGACATCGCCATCTCCGTCGCGCAGCTCATCCCCGGCGCCGAAATCCTCGTGGTCACCACCCCGCAGCAGGCGGCGGCCGAGGTCGCCGAGCGCGCCGGGTCCATCGCCGTGCAGACGCACCAGCGCATCGTCGGCGTCGTCGAGAACATGTCCTGGCTGGAGCAGCCGGACGGCTCCCGGCTCGAGCTGTTCGGCTCCGGCGGCGGTCAGGCCGTGGCGGACTCGCTGTCCCGCATCGTCGGGGCCCCGGTGCCGCTGCTCGGCCAGATCCCGCTCGACACCCGGCTGCGCGAGGGCGGCGACGAGGGCACCCCGGTCGTCCTGTCCTCCCCCGAGAGCGCGGCGGGCACGGCCCTCAACGGCATCGCTCGTGGGCTGGGCACGCGGTCGCGTGGCCTGGCCGGCCGCAAGCTGGGCCTCACCCCCACCAGCCGCTGACGCCGGCGGGTCCACGGCGCGGCTGAGCGCTGCGCTGCCGCAGCGCTGCGCCGCAACGTCTCGCGCTGGCGCACCCGTCTCACCCTGCAGCACGAGACACACTCGGCACGGTGAGCCCGCTGCCAGCGCTGCCCCGCAACGTCTCGCGCTGGCGCATCCGTCTCACCCTGCAGCATGAGACACACTCGCCACGTGAGCCACCGCCAGCGCTGCTCGGCCGCGGCGGCGCGGTGCGCGCTGCGGTCAGGTGGCCTCGGCGTCGAAGGGCGTGTAGGTCTGGTCGTAGCGCTGCCCGGGACGGATCGGCTCCGGCTCCGCCTGGGCACTCGCCATGGTCGCGCCACCGGCCGCCGCTGCTCCCGCTGTCGCGACCGTCGAGCCCGAGGGGCCGTCGTCCAGCAGCGCCTCACGCACGATCCGGCGCGGGTCGTACTGCCGTGGGTCGTACTGGCGCCAGTCGATGTCGTCGAAGTCCGGGCCCATCTGGTCGCGCAGGGAGGTCTTGGCGCCCTCGGCGTAGGCCTTGGCCTGGCGGACGAGCTGGCCGAGCTTGGCGGCATACTCCGGCAGCCGCTCGGGGCCCAGCACGACGACGGCGATCACGATCAGGAGCAAGAACTCGGTGCCGTTGACGTCCCACATGAGGGCGAGACTACTGCGTCGGCCTGCACGACCGGGCCCGCCGGAGCAGACGGTCCACCCCGCGGGGGTGAACTCCAGGCGTCCAAGCGGTGAGCACGGGGTCAGGCGCCGACGATGCCCAGCCGGCGCGGCCGCAGCGCAGCCGGGCGGGACACCGGGGCGGCCGGCTGCGGGCGCAGCGCGGGGTCGCGGTGGGCCAGGGCGCTGCGCAGCTGGGCGCGGCCGCGGTGGATGCGGGACCGCACGGTGCCGAGCTTGATGCCCAGCGCGTCGGCGATCTCGTCATAGGTCAGGCCCTCGATGTCGCACAGCACGACCGCGGCGCGGAACTCGGGCTTGAGCGCGTCCAGGGCGCGTTGCACGTCGTCGTCGAAGGTGCCGTCGGCGTACGCCTGCTCCGGCCCGATTTCCCGGCTCGGGAGACGCGCGGCCCCCTCGTCGGACAGGGCGTCGAAGCGGATGCGCTGCTTGCGTCGCATCCGGTCGAGGAAGACGTTGGTGGTGATGCGGTGCAGCCAGCCCTCGAAGGTGCCCGGCTGGTAGCGGTCCAGCGAACGGAAGACGCGCACGAACACGTCGTGCGTGAGGTCCTCGGCGTCGTGCTGGTTGCCGGTGAGGCGGTAGGCCAGTCGGTAGACCCGGGCCGAATGCTCGCGCACGACCTCGTCCCACGACGGGGGCACCCAGGCCTCCGCGGTGGCGACGGCACCCTCGGGGAGGGTGGTCGAGCCGACCGGGGCGCTGGGAACGACGTGGGACGGTTCGTGGGCGACTTGGATGGTCATCTGCTGCCTCTCGGGAGGAGCGTCGGCGTTCGGTGGCACAAGATCTGCCCCTCCATGGTCGACCACAGTGCTGGGCGGTGTCTGGGAGATTGCTTGGAGCCCCGTGAGCACGGCCGCGGGCCCTCGGTAGACTTCTCGGCATGAGCACACAGAAGCCCGCCAGCTGGGCCTACGCCGAGGAGTTCGTCACGGAGGACCCGGTGGCGGAGCGGGCCCGCGAGCGCGGTCAGCAGCTCGGCTGCACCCCCGTGCTGCCCGGCGCGGCGGCCGCACTGCGCCTCCTCGCCGCCAGCGTGCGGGCGCGCGCGGTCGTCGAGATCGGGACCGGTGCTGGCGTGTCCGGCCTGTGGCTCCTGCAGGGTATGGCGCCCGACGGCATCCTCACGACCATCGACGTCGAGCCCGCCAACCAGCGCGTGGCGCGCGAGGCCTTCGCCGAGGCCCGCATCCCGCACCAGCGCACGCGGATCATCGCCGGGCGGGCGCTGGACGTGCTCCCGCGCCTCGCGGACGGCGCCTACGACATGGTCGTGGTGGACGGCGACAAGAGCGAGTACCCCGCCTACGTCGACCAGGCGATGCGGCTGCTGCGCAGCGGAGGGGTGCTGGCGATGGACAATATGCTGTGGCACGACCGGGTCGCCGACCCGGCGTCGCGCGACGAGCGCACCGCGCTCCTGCGCGACCTCGGCAAGGAGCTGCGCGAGCGGGACGACCTGGTGCCGGCGATGCTGGCAGCCGGCGACGGCCTCTTCGCCGCCGTCAAGCGCTGACGAGCTGACGAGCTGACTGTCCAGCCCGCGCCAGCCCTCACCAACGCTGACGTCGGACAGCCGGAAGGCGCCCACCCCGAGCAGGGGTTGGGCGCCTTCCGTCATACGAGCAGTGCTCGTCGGTCTCTCAGCCGGTCAGCCGGTCACCGTCTTGATGGCCTCGCCGAGTGCTGCGATCTCGTCGGGAGTCATCTCCACCACGAGGCGTCCGCCACCCTCCAAGGGCATGCGCAGGACGATGCCGCGCCCCTCCTTGGTCACCTCGAGGGGACCGTCTCCGGTCCTGGGCTTCATCGCCGCCATGCGCTTCCTCTTCCCTTATCAGTGCGACCCCACCCCACGGACGAGGAACCGGGGTCACAGACCTGGACTCATTATCGCAAGTCTTGGCCCGTGGTTCCTAATCTCATCCACAGGTGCCGGACGTCACTTCTTGTCGCTCTGGCGCCTGGACGGCCGGTCGCTAGATTGGGCCGCAGCCCTGCACCGCCGCAGACCCACCTCCCGAGGAGAGCTCGTGACCGACACGACCGCGCCCCAGCCCGCCCAGCCTGCACGGACCGCCCACACGTCCGAGGCTCCCGTGCTCGTGACCGTCGAGGACGGCGTGGGCGTGGTGACCTTCAACCGCCCCGACGCGATGAACTCCCTCGACCTCCCCACCAAGGAGGCCTTCCTCGCGGCTCTGCGGCAGGTCGCCGACGACCCCGAGGTGCGCTGCGTCGTGCTCACGGGGTCCGGCCGGGCCTTCTGCGTCGGCCAGGACCTCAAGTCGCACGTCGAGCTGCTCCAGCGCCAGGACCCGTCGCTGTGGGACACCGTCGAGCAGCACTACAACCCGGCGGTGACGCTGATCGCCACCATGCCCAAGCCGGTGATCGCCGCGGTCAACGGCGTCGCCGCGGGGGCGGGCGCCTCGTTCACCTTCGCCGCGGACTACCGCTTCCTGGCGGAGGGTGGCGTCTACAACTTCGCGTTCACCGGGATCGCGCTCTCCTGCGACACCGGGGCGTCCTGGACCCTGCCACGCCTGGTCGGCACGGCGCGGGCCAAGGAGCTCCTGATGTTTCCGCGGACCATCAAGGCGGCCGAGGCCAAGGATCTGGGCCTGGTCAACGAGGTGGTCGAGGGCGACGTGATGGTCCCCGCGATGGACCTGGCCCGTCGTATGGCGAAGGGCCCGACCCTGGCGTACGCCGCCGTCAGGGAGGCCGTGCACCACTCGGCCCAGCACTCCTTCGCCGAGTCGCTCGCTCACGAGGGGGAGCTGATGAACCGCACCGGCGGCAGCGCCGACCACGCCGCGGCGGTCGACGCCTTCCTCGCCAAGCAGAAGCCGATCTTCGAGGGCCGCTGACCGCGCCTGGCGCCATTAGTCACCAATGACGTCTCCGGGCACCTTGTGAAGGTTCAAATACGTCATTGGCGACCAATAGCGGGCGAGGAACGGCGTCAGAGCGCGCGGCGGGAGCAGGTCACGGGGGCCAGGAGGCGGGCAGGTGGAGCACCAGGACCTCCTGGGTCCACCACACCTGCAGCGCGACGCCCAGGCCCACGAGGGCGGCTGCCCGCACCACGGTGCCCGCCGTCATCCGGCGCGTGGCCCCCACCCCGATGAGGGCAGCGGGGAACAGCAGCAGCAGGTAGCGGTAGAGGCTCGTCCCCGGGTCCTGCACGGCGAAGAGGTAGAGCGGGTAGGCCAGCATCCAGCTGCGCATCACCCAGCCGAGCGGCCGGGCCCACGGACCCAGCGCCAGCAGCAGCAGGACCACGGTGTAGGCCACGAGGACGACGAGGGCCTTGTCCTCGAAGAAGTATTCGGCGTTGGTCCACCACGGCACGAACGGCGTGATCTCGTGCCCGGCGCGCCAGGAGGCCATGGTGTCGGTGTAGCCGTCCGGCTGCCCGGTGGCCCACCACACGATCGCGGGCCAGACGAAGCCCGCCACCCCGCACCCGGCCAGGGTCGCGAGCATCCCGGCCCACTCCCCCCGCCCGATCGGGCGCTCCGCGCGGCGCCGCCACCGCAGGACCACGGCGACCAGCGCGACCAGGCCGAGGGGGACGGCGATGGGGCGCGACAGGCCGATGAGCAGGGCCACGGCGACCGCGCCCCACCAGCGCTGCTGCTCGAGCATCAGGAGGAACGCGACGAGCAGCAGCATGGCGAGCGACTCGGTGTAGGCGATCTGCAGCACCGGGCTCGCGACGTAGGTGGCCCACGCCGCCACCGCGAGGACGGCCACGCCGTCGGAGACGTGCCGCCGCAGCAGCACCACGAGGAGCATCGCGGCTGCGGCGCCGAGGACGGTGGCGACGATCGCCCCGGCATACCGGAACTCGAGACCGGTGACGGCCATGAGGCCCCGGGCCAGGCCGGGGAAGAGGGGGTAGAACGCCCACTCGTTCTGCTGCGTGACCCCAGCCGCGTCGACGGGGATCGGCACGGGATAGCCGGTCTCCGCGATCCGGCGGTACCACGTGCCGTCCCACATGAGGGTCATGCCCCAGTAGTCGACGGGGTCGCCGGTCCAGCCGATCGGCACCTGGTGGCGGGCGGCTCGGGCGATGAGGATGCCGGACACGAGGCGCGTCGCGGCATAGGTCAGCAGCGTCACCAGCAGCAACCGGGGCGTCCGCCATCGCCCGACCCCGCCCAGGGGCCCGGCGACGTGGGTCCGGGTGCCGACCGTGGCGCCCGCCGTCACGACGACCGGTCGGGCTCGCGGGCAGGACGGGTGGCGTCGGGATCACGCCGGGTCCACAGGCTCGCGCCGGCGGGGGCGCGCACGATCTCGGACACGTCGAGCGGCCCGGTCGTCACGTCGGGGTGGGTGGCGGGGTCCAGGCCCCTCAACCCGACGGATCCGCTGCGGACGCCGTCGCCACCCTCGCCCCGCAGCCGCTCGATCTCGTGGTCGCGCTGCCGCAGCTCGTCGACGAGGCGGTCCATCACCTCGTCGACCTGGTCCATGCGATAGCCGCGCAGCACCTGGTCGAAGCGCAGGTCCCGCACCGTGTCGGTGACCACGGGCCCGTCGGGCAAGCCGGCATACGGCGAGCTCGACGTCGGGTCGGCGAGCGCCTGGTCGGACAGCGACCCCGGGCGCGCCCCGACGGCCCACACGAGGGCCGCGGTCAGCAGGCCCACCACGAGCACGGTCAGGACGATCATCAGCAACGGCACGCCCCCGATCGTGCCACGGGCACCGGGGGGAAGCCATCCCCGCGCCCGGGGCAGCGCGGCCGCGAGGAGGTCACTCGGGGCGGCGGGCCGCCTGGTCCTCCCCCGAGCCGCGGACAATCCGGACGGCCTCCTCGACGGTGTCCACCACGTGCAGGAGCTCGAGGTCGGAGACGCTCACGGTGCCCGCCGGGAGCATCGAGCCGCGGGCCCAGTCGAGCAGCCCGGCCCAGTAGTCGCAGCCGAGCAGCACGATCGGGAAGGACGTCACCTTGCGCGTCTGGACGAGGGTCACCGCCTCGAACAGCTCGTCCAGCGTGCCGAACCCGCCGGGGAGGACGACGAAGCCCTGGGCGTACTTGACGAACATGGTCTTGCGGGCGAAGAAGTAGCGGAAGTTGACGCCGAGGTCGACGTACTCGTTGAGGCCCTGCTCGAACGGCAGCTCGATGCCCAGCCCGACCGACGCGCCGCCGGCCTCGAGCGCCCCGCGGTTGGCGGCCTCCATCAGCCCGGGGCCGCCGCCCGTGATGACGGCGAAGCCCGCCTGCACCAGCGCCTGCCCGAGCTGCACGCCGAGCTCGTAGGTCGGGTGCTCGCGCGGCACCCGCGCCGACCCGAACACGCTGACGGCGTCACCCAGCTCGGCCAGCGCGCCGAACCCCTCGACGAACTCCGCCTGGATCCGCATCACGCGCCACGGGTCCGAGTGCACCCACTCGGCGTCGCCGCTGTTGTCGAGCAGCCGCTGGTCGGTCGTGGAGCCCGGGACGCGCTTGCCGCGCAGCGTCACCGGGCCCTTGTGGTAGTCCCCTCGAGCGTCCTTCATGCGGCCAACCTACCCGCGCGATCAGGTCAGCCAGGCGAGCAGCCGGTCGTAGGCCTGCTCGATCTGGTCGATCGCGCAGCGTTCCTCGTCCTGGTGCGCGACGAGCGGGTCGCCGGGTCCGAAGTTGACGGCGGGCACCCCCACGGCGCTGAACCGGGCCACGTCGGTCCAGCCCTGCTTGCCCTGCACCGGCAGCCCCAGCGCGGCCACGAAGGCCTGGGCCGCCGCTCGGTCCAGCCCGGGGCGCGCCCCGTCGGCGGCGTCGGTCATCACGACGTGGTAGCCCGCGAAGAGCTCGCGCATGCGCCGCTCGGCCTCGATCGCGTCGATGTGCGGCGCGAACCGGTAGTTGATCGTGACGACGCACTCGTCCGGCACGACGTTGCCGGCGCGCCCGCCTCGGATGCCGACCGCCGACAGGCCCTCGCGGAACGCCAGCCCGTCCACGACCACGGTCTGCGCGTCGAACTCCCGCAGCCGGTCGATGATCGTGCCCGCCTCGTGGATCGCGTTGTGCCCCATCCACGGTCGTCCGCTGTGGGCGGCCTTGCCTCGGGCCGTCACCTCGATCCGGATGGTGCCCTTGCAGCCCCCCTCGACCGTGCCGTCGGTGGGCTCCAGCAGCACCGCGAAGTCCGCCTCGAGGACGCTGGGGTCGTTGCGGACCAGGCGCGCGAGACCGTTGTGCTCGGCCTCGACCTCCTCGCAGTCGTAGAACACGTAGGTGATGTCCCGGCTCGGCTCCACGACGGTGGCCGCCAGCGCCAGCATGACGGCGACCCCGCCCTTCATGTCGGTGGTGCCGCGCCCGACCAGCTCGGTGGCGGTGCGGGTGATGGGCAGCGAGGCCGCCGGGCCCTGACCCGCGAGCGGGACGGTGTCCAGGTGCCCCGCCAGGACCACCCGCTCGGGGCGGCCGAGGTCGGTGCGGGCGACGATCGTGTGCCCGTCGCGGCGCACGCTCAGGTGGGCGAGCGGCCGCAGCGCCGCCTCGACGGCGTCCGCCAGCACCTCCTCCTCGTGGCTCACCGAGGCGATGTTGCAGACGGCCTCGGTGAGGTCCACCGCCGATGCCGACAGGTCGAGGTGCGCTGGGGTCGTCATACGGACAATGTATGCCGAGCGCCGTGCCCCGATCCCGCGCTCTCACAGGTGCTCCCGAGCGTCGCTCCACCGCGTGCCCAGCACCGACCGATAGCCTGGAAGGCATGACTTCTCGCACGGCCTGGGGCCATGGACTCGCGACCATCACGACCTCCGGGACGGTGCTCGACACGTGGTACCCCTCCCCCGTGCTCGGGGACCATGACGGCTCCGACCTGCCCGCGGCGCTCGTGGACCTCGCGGGCGAGGACGAGGCGCGGGGCGTCACCCTCGAGGCCGTCCTGACCGAGATCGACCTGGACGCGTCACCCGCCGACGCGCGCGACGCCTACCTGCGCCTGCACCTGCTCTCGCACCGGCTCGTCCGCCCCAACTCGATCAACCTGGACGGCCTGTTCGGCGCGCTCGCCAACGTCGTGTGGACCAACCACGGCCCGTGCTCGCCCGAGGGCTTCGAGAACGTCCGGCTCGCGCTGCGTGCTCGCGGTCCGGTGCAGGTGCACGGCGTGGACAAGTTCCCCCGTATGACGGACTACGTCCTGCCCACCGGCGTGCGCGTCGCCGACGCGGACCGGGTGCGGCTCGGCGCCCACCTCGCGTCCGGGACCACCGTGATGCACGAGGGCTTCGTCAACTTCAACGCCGGCACGCTCGGCTCCTCCATGGTCGAGGGCCGGATCTCGCAGGGCGTCGTCGTGGGCGACGGATCCGACATCGGCGGCGGCGCCTCCACGATGGGCACCCTGTCGGGGGGCGGCACCGAGCGCGTCGCCATCGGCGAGCGCTGCCTGCTCGGCGCGGAGTCCGGCATCGGCATCGCCCTCGGCGACGACTGCGTCGTCGAGGCGGGGCTCTACGTCACCGCCGGCACCAAGGTCACGCTCGCCGACGGCCGGGTCGTCAAGGCGGCCGAGCTGTCCGGCCAGTCCAACCTGCTGTTCATCCGGGACTCGGTGACGGGCACGGTCCTCGCCAAGGCTCGCGACGGCCACGGCATCGCCCTCAACTCCGAGCTGCATGCCAACGACTAGGGCCGAGCGGCGCCGCACCCACCGGCTCGTCGTCGTCGCGGTGGTCGTGGCGCTGGTGCTCGCCGGTCTCGGCTACGTCTGGCACACCGTGCGTGACTTCAACGAGGGCTTCGGCTCGTCCACGTGCCGGGCGGTCGCCTCGACCTACACCGCGACCTTCAACCCGGACCAGACGGCCAACGCCGCCACGATCACCGGGATCGGCACGCGGCGCGGGCTGCCCGCCCGCGCCGCCACCATCGCGCTGGCCACCGCCATCCAGGAGTCCAAGCTCGAGAACATCGACTACGGCGACCGCGACTCGGTCGGCCTGTTCCAGCAGCGACCCTCGCAGGGCTGGGGCACCGTGGAGCAGATCATGGACCCCGTCTACGCCACCAATCAGTTCTACGACGCGTTGGTCAAGGTCGACGGCTGGCAGACCATGGAGATCACCAAGATCGCCCAGCGCGTGCAGCGGTCGGGCTATCCCGAGGCCTATGCCGACCACGAGGACGAGGGGCGTGCGCTGGCCTCGACGCTGGCCGGTCACACCCCTGGCGGACTCGGCTGTCGCCTGGAGCCGCTCGCATCCGGAGACCGACGGGCCGGCCCGGTCGTCGTCGCCCGGGACCTCGAGAAGCAGCTCGCCGTGCGAGGCGTCGTCAGCGGCGACCACGTCGAGGTGAGGGGCTCGACGGCGGAGCAGGCGTGGATGGTCGGGCACTGGGCCGTGGCGCACGCGCAGCGGCACGGGCTGTCGTCCGTCACGGTGGGCGACCGGGAGTGGAGGCGGGCGCGTGGCGAGGAGGGTTGGTCCTGGCGGGCCGCCCGCTCGCCCGTCGCCGCCACGGCCGTCACGATCCGCTGACCCTGGCCCTGACCCGTCCTGCCCCCTGCTGGCGCGGCGCCATTGGACACCGCTGACGTTGTGGATCGATCAAACTCCCCCGGAATCGTCCATTGGTGACCAATGGCGGGCAGGAGGGCAGGGCACGCGGAGCGGACGGCGAGAGGCGGGCAGGGCGGTCAGGGGGCGGGACGGCGAGGGGCGGGGACGGCCGAGGGGCCGCTCACCCGTGCGGATGAGCGGCCCCTCGTCGTGCTTGGTCCTTGGTGCTTCGTGCTCGTGCTTCGTGCTTCGTGCGGCTCAGGCCTCCGGAGCCACGTAGCCGGGGTAGGTGCGCTCCGTCTCGCCGACGTAGACCTGACGCGGGCGGCCGATCTTGGTGGCGGGGTCGGTGATCATCTCGCGCCACTGGGCGATCCAGCCGGGGAGCCGGCCGAGCGCGAACAGCACCGTGAAGTAGTTGACCGGGAAGCCCATGGCCTCGTAGATCAGGCCGGTGTAGAAGTCGACGTTCGGGTAGAGCTTGCGCTCCTTGAAGTAGTCGTCCGTGAGGGCGACCTCCTCGAGGGCGAGCGCGATGTCGAGCAGCTCGTTCTGGCGGCCGGACGACTTGAGGATCTCGTCGGCGTGCTTCTTGATGATGGCGGCGCGCGGGTCGTAGTTCTTGTAGACGCGGTGGCCGAAGCCCATCAGCTTGACGCCGGACTTCTTCTCCTTGACGTCCTTGACGAAGCGGTTGACGTCGCCGCCGTCCTCGTCGCGGATCTTGCCGAGCATCTCGAGGACGGCCTGGTTGGCGCCGCCGTGCAGCGGGCCCGCCAGGGCGTTGATGCCGGCCGAGATGGAGCCGTAGATGTTGGTCTGCGCCGAGCCGACGAGGCGGACCGTCGAGGTGGAGCAGTTCTGCTCGTGGTCGGCGTGCAGGATCAGCAGGACGTCGAGGGCCTTGGCGACGGCCGGGTCGATGTCGTAGTCCTCGGTCGGGTAGCCGAACGACAGGCGCAGGAAGTTCTCGACGTAGCCGAGGGAGTTCTGCGGGTAGAGGAAGGGCTGACCCACGGAGTTCTTGTAGGCATAGGCCGCCAGCGTCGGCAGCTTGGCCAGCAGCCGGACGGTCGCGCCCTCGACCTGCTCGGGGTCCAGCGGGTCGGTCGTGTCGACGGCGAAGGTCGACAGCGCCATGACACCGGCCGACAGCACCGGCATGGGGTGCGAGCGACGGGGGAAGCAGCGGAACAGATCGCGCATGCGCTCGTCGAGCAGCGAGTGGCGGGTGATGCCACGCTCGAAGCTCTCGAGCTGCTCGCCTGTGGGCAGCTCGCCGTAGATCACGAGGTAGGCG
This sequence comes from Arsenicicoccus sp. UBA2120, assembly GCF_002330965.1. Taxonomy (NCBI): domain Bacteria; kingdom Bacillati; phylum Actinomycetota; class Actinomycetes; order Micrococcales; family Intrasporangiaceae; genus Arsenicicoccus; species Arsenicicoccus sp. UBA2120. Next base: position 12,097 of record NZ_DCYC01000045.1, on the reverse strand, counting down.
ACCTCGAGGAAGCTGGACTTCTCGGCCAGCTGCTCGATCGGGTAGCCGCGGTAGCGCAGGATGCCGGCGTCGCCGTCGATGTAGGTGATCGCCGAGGTGCAGCTGGCGGTGTTGGTGAAGCCGGGGTCGAGCGTCGTGTTGCCGGTCGCGGACAGCAGCTTGCTGACGCCATACCCGCTGTTGCCCTCGGTGGCCTGCGTGATGGGCAGGTCGATGCTCTTGCCGCCGTCGGTCAGGACGGCCTTGCCGGCATCACTGGTCATGGGTTTCCTCCTTGGGGGGCCGTGGACACCACGGTCCTTCGGTGCTTGGACGCTACCGCAGGTGGGGCGAACGCCCCGAATCAGGATCGACCCGACCCGGCGGTAGGTGAGGCGACGCTCAGCGGCTGAGACGTCGGACGGCGGCCTGGATGCGCTCGTCGGGAGCGGTGAGGGCGACGCGGACGTGCCGCTCTCCGGCGGCGCCGTAGAACGCGCCAGGTGCGACGAGGATCCCGTGCTGCGCGAGCGCGTCGACGGTGGTCCAGCAGTCCTCGTCCCGGGTGGACCAGAGGTAGAGCCCGGCCTCGGAGTGGTCCACCCGCAGCCCGGCGCCCTGCAGGGCCGGCAGCAGGGCGGCGCGCCGTTCGGCATACCGGGCACGCTGCTCGGCCACGTGGGCGTCGTCGCCGAGGGCGACGCGCATCGCCTCCTGGACCGGCCAGGGGACGATCATCCCGGCGTGCTTGCGAATCTCCAGCAGCTGCTTGACGATCCGCGGGTCACCGGCGACGAGGGCGGCGCGGTAGCCCGCGAGGTTGGACTGCTTGGACAGCGAGTAGCACGCCAGCAGGCCCTCGGTCGAGCCCTCGTTGACGCGGGGGTCGAGGATGCTGGGCACGTGGCCCGGCCGCGGCAGCCCGTCGACGAGCGCGCCGTCGTCCCAGACGAGCTCGGCGTAGCACTCGTCGCTCGCGACGACCACGCCGTTGTCCCGTGCCCACCGGACGACCCTCGCGAGCGTGTCGACGTCGTGGACGGCGCCGGTCGGGTTGCTGGGCGAGTTGACCCACAGCAGCCGTATGGCGCCTGCCTGCGGCAGGTCGCCCGCCAGGTCGACGACCACCGGCTCGGCGCGGGCGATCCGCGTGCCGACGTCGTAGGTCGGGTAGGCCACGGCGGGGATGCCGACCTGATCCCCCGGTCCGAGGCCGAGCAGCAGGGGCAGCCACGCCACGAGCTCCTTGGAGCCGACCGTCGGCAGCACGCCGGCGGGGTCCAGGCTGGGGACACCACGACGCCGCTCGAACCAGCCGGCCACCGCCTCGCGCAGCGCGGGCGTGCCGTAGGTCTGCGGGTAGCCGTGGGCGTCCGACGCGTCGGCCAGGGCACGACGCACCACCTCGGGGGTGGGGTCGACCGGGGTGCCGACGGACAGGTCGACGATGCCGTCAGGGTGCGCCCGCGCGACCGCCTTGGCGGGCTCGAGGGAGTCCCAGGGGAAGTCCGGAAGCGCGACGCGGCTGGGCGGCGCCACGCGTCAGGCGTCCTGGGCCTGCGGGGGCAGGGCGGCGATGATCGGGTGGTCCTTCTTGATCATGCCCATCTTGGCGGCGCCGCCGGGGCTGCCCAGGTCATCGAAGAACTCGACGTTGGCCTTGTAGTAGTCGGTCCACTGCTCGGGGACGTCGTCCTCGTAGTAGATGGCCTCGACGGGACAGACGGGCTCGCAGGCACCGCAGTCCACGCACTCGTCCGGGTGGATGTAGAGCGAGCGCTCACCCTCGTAGATGCAGTCGACAGGGCACTCCTCGATGCAGGCCTTGTCCTTGAGGTCGACGCACGGCTGGGCGATCACGTAGGTCATTGCTCAGTACCTTCCGGGGGGGCGGGGTGTATCAGGACAACACTATGCCGTCGCAGGCGGTGCACCGGCACGGTGTCTGGCGGCTGGACGGACCGACGGGCCGATCCGAGCAGGTGGTGGCGGTCGGCCCGACCGGCGTCAGGTGCGCTTGGGCTGCCCCTTGACGGGTCCGGTGCACCGGACCTTGTCCTGCGGGGCGTAGCTGGTGACGAAGCCGTCGGTCTTGACGACCTGGCCGCCCTTGATCATCTGGCGGGTGATCGTGACCTCGAAGCCCGGCACGGGGACCTGCGACTGGCAGGTCGGGCTGGCGTCCTCGATCGTGCGGGGCGGGACGATCTTGCGTCGGGGGCTCTTGAGGGACTTGACCTCGTCGTAGCGCTTGGTGCTCCACAGCTCGAACTTGAGCACGCCGTCCTCGACCCAGGAGTGCACCAGCACGGCGTGCTGGCTGTCGTTGCGCCACTTGTTGTCCAGCGTCGGCCAGCTGACCGTCGCCTCGCGGCCCTCTGGGTAGTGCGTGATGTAGAAGCTGTGGGCGCGGTGCTCGACCAGCTCCATCCCCGCGAAGAACGCGGAGTTGAGCACCGACGTGGACACCTGGGAGACGCCGCCGCCCGTGTCCCGCACGTAGCGCGAGCCCTGGATGATGAGGGCGTCGCGGTAGCCCTTGGCCGGGGTGCGCTCGCCCACGATGCCGTTGAGGCTGAACGTCTCCCCCGGCTTGATGATCGTGCCGTCGATGGCGCCCGCCGCGAGCCGGATGTTGGCGGTGCGGTTGGGGTTGTAGGGCAGGTCCGCGTCGTAGCGCGAGACGACCTCCTTGATCCCCCACGTCGCCACCTCCTGGGCGCCGATCCCGGGCTCCACCGGCTGGGCCTTGACGGTCGCGGTGCGGGCGGGCGACGAGACGGCGCCGAGCACGGCCGCGGACAGCTGCTCGGCGGGCACCTCGGTGCCGTTGCGCCCGGGGACGGTCTGGGGCCGGCCGTCGACGAGCCGCACCGTGGCGTTGACGGGCGGCGTCTCGATGCCCGGGGCGACTGCCGCGAGCAGCCGGCCCAGCTTGTCCTGGTCGACCTGCGGGGCGAGCGCCCCGTCCCTGGGCGCGAACGCGATGACCGACGCCAGCTGCGCGGGGGCCAGCACGCCCTTGCGGGTGCCGTCCGTGACGGTGACGGGACCGGCGAGGACCGGCCGGGCGACGGTGGAGACGGCCTGGTCGACGGCCTTCTGGGGTATGGCGGGCTGCTGCTCCTGCATCACGGCGTCCGTCGTGGTGGTGCGGGGCCACTGCTCGAGCAACCGGTCGCGGGTGCGGTCCACGTCGAGGCGGCGACCGACGACGGCGTCCTTGGCCTCGACGGCGCCCTTGGCGATGGACAGCGCGCCGTCCGTGGCGGACACGTCGAGGGTGGTGCGGGCCTTGCCGAGGGCCGCGTCCAGGGTCTCCTCGTCGACGTCGACCTCCACGTCCCGGTCGCCACCACCGGTCAGGTGCGCGGCGACGTCCCGCGGGTCGAGCGAGAAGCGGGTGAGCCCGGTCAGGCTGCCCGGCACGTCGACGGACAGGCCCGCAGCGCGTGGGTCGAGGGTGGCTGTCCGATCCCCGGAGCGCAGGGTGACCGGCTTGGTGGCCAGCGGCGCCAGGCGGTCGGTCAGGGTGCGCTCGGCCGCGGCCTGGTCCATCCCGCCGATCGACACCCCACCCACGCGGGTCCCGGCCGGAGCCTGGCGGGTGAGGATCGCCGCGAGGCCGGCATACAGCCCCAGGAGCACGGCGAGCGAGACGAGCAGACGCACGAGCACAGCGGTGCCCGAACGGCTCGTCCCGGAGGGGGAAGCAGCCATCACAACTCCTGGATCAGACGGTCAGGGACACGTTACGTGGTCCACCGTCACGAAAGGTGACCAAACGCGCCACGGTAGTAGGTCAGGGCCTCGCCGGCGTGCGCCGGCACCTCGAGACCGACCACGGCCCCGATGATGATCGAGTGGTCGCCCGCCTCCACCACCTGGGTGGTCCGGCACTCCACGGCCGTGAGCACGTCGTCGAACATCGCGACCCCCGTCTCGGCCCCGCGATGGTGCGCCACGCGGTCGAGCTGGCCGTGCACGGGTCGCCCCCTCGTCGCGAACCAGGCCGCGTGCGAGCGGGACTCGGCGGGCAGGACGTTGACGCCCCAGACGCCCGTCTCGAGCACCACGTCGTGGAAGCGCGCCTCCTGCTCGACGCAGCACAGCAGGAGCAGCGGGTCGAGGGAGACCGACGTGATCGCGTTGGCCGTCATCGCGTGGTCGACGCCGTCCAGGCAGGTCGTCAACACCGAGACCCCGGTCGCGAACCGCCCCATCGCCCGTCGGAACACGTCCCGGTCCGGCGGCTGGGTCTGCACCTGCGCGTGCGGCGCGCTCTCACTCATCGGATCCTCCCGTCGGGGCGCCGGTCCGCGGGTCGACGAGCACGAAGGCCTCGCGTCCCGCCAGCCGGGCGGCGATGTCGTTGGACAGGGCGTAGTAGCCGTCGTGCACCGTGACCTGCGTGGGATGCTCCCGCAGCGCGGAGGCCTGGACGCGGGCAGCCGCGGCGTCGACCACGACGTGGGTGACCAGCTCGTCCGCCACCACCGACGGCGGATAGGCGTCGTCGCGCCCGGGCACCACGACGTCCGTGCGGTGGACGTGCTCGGTCAGCCAGGCCCGGTCCTCCATCGCCCACGACCGCGGCACCACCACCAGCAGCACATGGGGCGACTCCTCGAGGGACGCCACCGCCGCCAGGGTCGCGCGGTGGGCCGCGACGTGGTCGGGGTGCTCGTACCCGCCGTGCGGGTCGTAGGTGATGACGGCGTCGGGACGCAGCTCGCGCAGCACGGCGGCCAGGGCGTCGACGGCGGCCCCTCCTGCGGTGGCGAACGCGTCGGGGTGATCGGCGGCCGGGGTTCCCGCCATACCGGAGTCGCGCCAGCGTGGGGCAGGGTCGGCCGATCCCCGGGAGCCGTCCGCCCCGAGCAGGTGCGAGGTGGCGCCCAGCACGCGGGTGGCGCCGGCCAGCTCGCCGCGTCGGTGGGCCGCGAGCGCCGGACCGTCGCCCTCGAGGTGGCGCAGGCCGGGCGGGATCACCTCGCCCTCCTCGCCGAGGGTGCACGTGACGACGTGGACGTCGGCCCCCTGACCCGCCAGGTGAGCCGTGGTCACCCCGGTCCACAACGTCTCGTCGTCGGGATGGGCATGCACGAGAACGACCCGCCGCAGGGCCAGGTCGTCGAGGGAGCGCGTCAGGGTCATCCCGCAGAACGTTACTCGTCCCCACGGATCGGTGCCGCGACGACCGCTCCGCGGGGACTCGCCCCGGGCGAGAGGGGTTCCGGGGCGGGGACGACGCAGTTCACACCTCGTTCACGACCTCGGCCTATGCTCCCCGCAGACCCCCCACCCGGCTGGAGATCCCATGCAGCAGAACTTCCGTGAGTACCTCGCCACCCTGCACGACCAGGGGTACACCGTGCGTGACGACCAGGGCTCGGACCCCGACCTCATCGACCCCCTGGGCAACCCCGTCGAGACCTGGCGCGAGGACTACCCCTACGACGAGCGCCTCGACCGCGAGCAGTACGACATCGAGAAGTACCTCCTGCAGGTCGAGCTGCTGAAGTTCCAGAAGTGGACGCGACAGACCGACAGCAAGCACCTCGTCGTGTTCGAGGGGCGGGACGCTGCGGGCAAGGGCGGCACGATCAAGCGGTTCACCGAGCACCTCAACCCTCGGTATGCCCGCGTCGTCGCCCTGGTGAAGCCCACCGAGACCGAGCTCGGGCAGTGGTACTTCCAGCGCTACGTCCAGCACTTCCCCACGTCCGGGGAGATGGTCATGTTCGACCGCTCCTGGTACAACCGGGCCGGGGTCGAGCGGGTCATGGGCTTCTCCACGGACGAGCAGTACACCCAGTTCATGCAGCAGGCGCCGGTGTTCGAGAAGATGCTGGTCGACTCCGGGATCTCGCTCACCAAGCTGTGGTTCTCGGTGTCGCGCAGCGAGCAGCGCACCCGCTTCGCCATCCGCCAGATCGACCCCGTGCGGCAGTGGAAGCTCTCGCCGATGGACCTCGAGTCGCTCGACAAGTGGGACCGCTACGGCGAGGCCAAGGAGGCGATGTTCACCGCCACCGACACGGACTACGCGCCCTGGACGACGATCAAGTCCAACGACAAGAAGCGCGGTCGCATCAACGCGATGCGCTACTTCCTCAACAAGTTCGACTACGACGGCAAGGACCCGGACGTGGTGTTCGAGCCGGACCCGCTGATCGTGCGGCGGGGCATTGACACCGTGGACGACTGAGCCGAGGACACGAGCGAGGCCCGCAGGCGAGGCAGAGTCCACGGCATGGGTTCCGTGGACGACTGACGTCTGGGCGACGACAGCGTGAGGACCCGAGCGAGGTACGAGCGAGGCCCGGAGCGCCGAGGAGCCCAGACAGAGGATGCCGAGGTCAAGTCTCACCTCGCCGCGCTCGTCTCGCCCTGCAGCCTGAGACGAGCGCGGCAGGGCGAGACCGGGGGCGCGGCAGGGCGGGACGGGGCGTCAGACGACGGTGCGCAGCTCCGGGAAGTGGCAGGCCACGCGGTGGCCGGGCTCGACCTCGACGGGCAGGGGCACCTCGGCGGCGCAGCGCTCCTCGGCCTTGGGGCACCGGGTGCGGAACACGCAGCCCGAGGGCGGGTTCTGCGGCGAGGGCAGGTCGCCCTTGAGCAGGATCCGCTCGCGGCGCTCCTGGTGGCGGGGGTCGGGCACGGGGACGGCCGACAGCAGCGCGTGCGTGTAGGGGTGCAGCGGCCGCTCGTAGAGCTCGTCGCGGTCGGCCTCCTCCATGACCTTGCCGAGATACATCACGATGACCCGGTCGGAGATGTGGCGGACCACGGACAGGTCGTGCGCGATGAAGACGTAGGCCATCCCCTGCTCGTCCTGGATCTCCTCGAGCAGGTTGACGACCTGGGCCTGGATCGAGACGTCGAGGGCGGACACCGGCTCGTCGCAGACGACGAGGCGTGGGCGCAGCGCCACCGCGCGGGCGACGCCGATGCGCTGGCGCTGCCCGCCGGAGAACTCGTGCGGGTAGCGGTTGTAGTGCTCCGGGTTGAGACCCACGCGCTCCATCAGGCCCTGGACGGTGCGCTTGACGCCGCCCTCCGGCTTGATCCCCTGGATCTCGAAGGGCGCCGCGATGATCGAGCCGATCGTGTGGCGGGGGTTGAGGGAGCCGTAGGGGTCCTGGAAGACCATCTGCATCTCACGGCGCAGGCGCCGCAGGTGCGTGCCCTTGGCGCGGGTGATGTCCTCGCCGTCGAACTCGATGCGGCCGCCGGTCGGCTCGAGGAGCTTGAGCATCGTGCGGCCGGCGGTGGACTTGCCGCAGCCGGACTCCCCCACCAGGCCGAGGGTCTCGCCCTGGCGCAGCTCCAGGGTGATGCCGTCGACGGCCTTGACGGGGGCGTCGGCCCGCTTGACCAGGGTCTGGCGGAACTGAGGGAAGTGCTTCTGCAGGTCGGTGACCCGCAGCAGGGGCTCGCCGCCGGCGTGGGGTGCGGGCGTGGCGGACGGGGTGACGGCGGTGCTCATGCTGGTGTGGTCCTTCCGGTCACAGCCGCGGCTTGACGTTCGTCTCGAAGAGCTCGCGTCGCCGCTCCTCCATGATGTGGCAGCGGACGAGGTGGTCGGGCTGGCGCGTGGGCAGCAGGTCCGGGACCTCGGTGACGCAGCGGTCCTGCGGGACGTGCTCGCGATAGGTGCAGCGCGGGTTGAACGCGCACCCCGGGGGCACGCGGATCAGCGACGGCGGGTTGCCGGGGACCGGGTCCAGGCGGGTCTGGCGGACGCGGTCGAGACGCGGCATCGACGACAGCAGACCCCAGGTGTAGGGCATCTGCGGTGCGTAGAACACGTCGTCGACCGGGCCCCGCTCGACGGCCTTGCCGGCATACATCACGAGCACCTCGTCGGCCATCTCGGCGACGACCCCGAGGTCGTGCGTGATGACGATGATGGCCGACCCGAACTCCTGCTGCAGGTCGCGCATGAGGTCGAGGATCTGGGCCTGCACGGTCACGTCGAGCGCCGTGGTGGGCTCGTCCGCGATGAGCAGCGAGGGGTCGTTGGCGAGGGCCATGGCGATCATCGCGCGTTGGCGCATGCCGCCGGAGAACTCGTGCGGGTACTGGTCGACGCGCTTGGCGGGGTTGGGGATCCCGACGCGCGCGAGCAGCTCCTTGGTGCGCTCCTTGGCGGCCTTCTTGGACACGTCGGAGTGGTGCACCCGGATCGCCTCGACGATCTGCGCCCCCACCGTGTAGTAGGGGTGCATCGCCGACAGCGGGTCCTGGAAGATCATCGCCATCGTGCTGCCGCGCAGCTCGCGCAGCTGGGACTCGGGCAGCTCGAGCAGCTCCCGGCCGTCGAGGCGCACCGAGCCGGACAGCCGGGCCCGGGTGCCGCGGTGCAGCCCGAGGATGGCCTGGCTGGTCACGGACTTGCCGGAGCCTGACTCCCCGACGATGCCGAGGGTCTGGCCCTTGTCGACCGAGAAGGTCAGCCCGTCGACCGAGCGGACGAGACCGTCCTCGGTCGGGAAGTGCACCTGGAGATCGGTGACCTGCAGGTATGGCGCCGCGCCGCGGCCCGCGGGGCTGCGGTCCTGGGCGCCGGCGGTGCTGGCGTCCGCGCGGTCCGCGCGCGGTCCGGAGGCCGCGCTGCTGGTGGGGGTTCGCTCTCCGGCATACGGGGTGGAAGGTGTCATCTGGGCTGGTCTCCTCGCCTCAGGTCAGCCGCACGCGCGGGTCGATGACGCCGTAGAGGACGTCGACGACGAGGTTGGACAGGACGATGAAGAACGCGGCGACCAGGACGATCCCGACGACGACGGGCAGGTCGGTCTCGGTGATGGCGCGGACGGCGGTCCACCCCATGCCCTGGAAGTTGAACACGGTCTCGGTGATGACGGCACCGCCGAGCAGGCCACCGAGGTCGAGGCCGGCGGCCGTCACGATGGGGGTGAGGGCGGCGCGCAGGCCGTGGCGGCGGATGATCGGCAGCCGCTTGACTCCCTTGGCGCGCGCGGTGCGGATGTAGTCCTCGGACATCGTCTCGATCATGTAGGCCCGGGTGAGGCGGACGTACTGCGCCGCGAAGATGCTGGCGAGGGTGATGGCCGGCAGGAGCAGGCCCTGCAGCCACGCCGCGGGGTTCTGCGTGAACGGCACGTAGACCGGTGGCGGCACGACCTGCCACTTGATGGCGACGAAGGTCAGCAGCAGCAGGCCGATGAAGAAGGTCGGCAGCGAGTAGCCGAGGAGGGCCAGGCCCACGACCGCCCGGTCGAGCAGCTTGCCCTTGTTGAGCGCGGCGACGATGCCGCCGAGGATCCCGACCACCATCCACAGCACGAACGCGAGGAGGGCGATGGAGACGGTGATGGGCATCGTCTCCTTGAGGATGTCGGTGACCGACTTGCTCTTGAGCACCGAGAAGCCGAGGCAGGGGGCGTCGCAGTGGCTGGCCAGCTGCGGGGCGGCCTTGCGGAGCTCCTCGTCGGCGGGGTAGTCGCGGCCGACGGCGATCCCCTTGAGGAAGTCGCCGTACTGCGCCATGACCGGCTTGTCGAAGCCCATGAACTTGCGGTTGCCCTCGATGACGGCGGGCGTGCAGTTCTTGGCGCACGTGAGCCGGGCCGGGTCCTCCGGGGCGGCGTAGAACACCAGGAAGGTCGCCAGGGTGACGATCAGGAGCATGACGACGGCTGTGGCCAGTCGTCGCAGGATGTAGAAGATCATCGGGCGTCAGCGCCAGGTCGTGGCGCCCTCACCGCCTCTCGGGAGCGTGGGCTGGTCAGACGGACGAGCCCGTATGCCGCGGCGGGGTGCGGCGACCAGGTGGCGCCGCACCCCGCGTTGCGTCATACGGTCTGGATCACTTGACGGCGATCCGGGCCAGGTCGGGGTAACCGCCCATCTGGGAGTTGACCTCGAAGCCCTTGACGCCCGAGCCACGCATGAACGTGAACTTCTGGTTGACCAGGGAGACGTAGCCGCCCTTCTTGCCGATCATCTCGTCGACGTCGCCCCAGGCCTTCTCGCGCTGCGCCTCGTCCTGGATGCCATAGGTCTCGTCGATCTTGGCGTTGACCTCGGGGTCGTTGAAGTAGCCGTAGTCCTGGCCGGAGCCGCCGGCCGAGATGTTGACGCGGCCGTCGAACAGCGCCGGCAGGACGGTCGAGCCGGACGGCCAGTCCGCGCCCCAGCCGGCCCAGAAGACGTCCTTGTCCACCATGCCGGGGGCCTGGATCGTCGCGTAGTACTTCTCGGCGATGGGCTGCAGGGTGACGTTGAAGCCGGCCTTGTCCCAGGTCTCCTTGAGGGCGGTCAGCGCCTTGTCGGCGTTGCCGCGCTTGCGGTAGACGACGGTGATCGGCAGCGGCGACGGCGCCCCGGCCTCCTGCAGGAGCTTCTTGGCGCCCTCGACGTCACCGTTGGGCTGGTTGCCGAAGGGGTTGAAGTCCTTGGCGCACTTCAGCTCCTTGTTGCACATGCCGAAGGACGGGGTCATGACCGTCGGGCCGCCGTAGGCCGTGATGTAGGCGCTGCGGTTGGTGGCCATGGCGAAGGCCTGGCGGATCTTGGGGTTGGACATCGTCTTGGACTTGAAGTTGGGCGCAAGGTAGTCCACGTAGGGGGCCGGCACGTTGATCGAGCGCGACTTGGCGGTCGGGTTGCCGGCGATCTGCGGCAGCGACGCGGCCTGCGCCTGCAGCGCCGAGATGGCCGTCTTGTCCTCCCCGGCGTCCGCGATGAGGCGCTGGTAGGTCGTGTCGACCGGGATGCCCTGCACGTCCACGATCTTGTCGGGGTAGGCCATGCGGACCTTGTCCGAGTCGGCCGACCAGTTGGGGTTGCGCACCCAGGTGCCGCCCTTGTTGGGGTCGTAGGTGCCCTCGAGCATGTAGGGGCCGTTGGAGAAGGCCTGGTAGTCGGACTTGGCGCCCTGGTCCTTGTCCTTGCGGAAGGGCGCGAACGCCGTCAGGGCCGCGTTGTTCATGTTGAAGTCGGTCCACGGCTTCTTGAACTTGAAGGTGATGGTCTGGCCCTCGCAGGTCACGGCCTTGTCGAACGCGGCCTGACCGGCGGCGTCCGACTTGTAGGGGCCGCTGAAGGCCGGCACCTCGCCGTCCGGGGTCTGCTTCGTCGGGATGTCCAGGAAGGTCAGCGCGTAGTTGGGGCCCCCGGTGATGACATCCTGGGCGAACGTGCGGGAGACGCCGTACTTGACGTCCTCGCAGGTCACGGGCTTGCCGTCCTGCCACTTGGCGTTCTGGACCAGGGTGAACTTCCAGGTCTTGCCCGCGTCGGACATCTGCCCGGTGTCGGTGGCCAGGTCCGGCACCATCTTGGCGTCGCTGCCGGGGGTGTAGGTCGTCAGGGTGCGGGCGTAGGTGCGCGAGCCGAACAGGATGTCCGCGCCGACGTACATGCGCTGCGGGTCGAGGTGCTCCTTGGGCCCGAGGTTGAGGACCGTCAGGGTCCCGCCCTTGGCGGCCGGGGCCTGGCTGGACGACGTCGTCGTGCTGGCTCCGCCACCGCAGGCCGCGAGGCCCAGGGTTGCCGCGGTGCCGAGGGCGACGGCGAGCGAGCCCTTCGTCGTGCGCTTCATGACTTCTCCTTTGAAGGTGCCCACCGCGGGTGGGCGGTGATGGGTTGGTGCGATGAGGAACGGCCCGCCGGCAGCGGATCGGTCACTGCCGGTCGGCCTTGGGGTCGAGGGCGTCCCGCAGGCCGTCGCCGAGGATGTTGAAGGCGAA
>NZ_DCYC01000045.1:0-206 GCF_002330965.1 Arsenicicoccus sp. UBA2120 | reverse complement strand
CCGAGGATGTTGAAGGCGAAGACCATGAGGAACACGGCGAGTCCGGGGAACAGGAAGTAGGCGGGGTCCGGCAGCGCGTAGTTGATGGAGTCGTTGAGCAGCGTGCCGAGCGAGATGGTGGGCGGCGGGACACCGACGCCGAGGAAGCCGAGGGCGGCCTCCTGCGCGATGTTCTGCGGCAGGATCATGGTGGTGTAGACGAGGAT
>NZ_DCYC01000044.1:0-16661 GCF_002330965.1 Arsenicicoccus sp. UBA2120 | reverse complement strand
TCGTCACGGTTGAACTCGCGATGGGGGCCGCGCTCGTCGCGGGACTCGCTGCGGGGGCCACGCTCGGCATACGACCGCTCGTCGCGGTTGTAGGGGCGACGCTCGTCGTGGCCGCCGGTGGGGCCCTGGCCGCGGTGGGGCTTGCTCGGGCCACGACGGGCCTCGAGCTTCTTGGAGGTGCTCCAACGGGCCTTCTTGGGCGCGCCGGCAGAGGACTGAGGGGACATGAGCTTCCTAGCTGGGTGGTCGATAGGCACGCTTCGAGCCACCTGGCGAGGGCAACGATGAAGGCGAGCCTCAGGCTCCGCTGCTGGGAGCCCGGTCGGGCCGGTCGACGTGCTGCCGCCGGCTGCGTCTCGCTTCTCGTGGGCCGCTCCTGCTGAGCGGCCAAGAAAATCTCGGGGGTCGGTCACCCCTGTGGCTTGCCCAGACCTAGCTGGGGCCCTGTCCATCCGGACGGTGCGCCACGGCCACGTCGTGGTGGTCCGAGGACCGGTCGACGCGAGCCGCACAAGCGAGACTGCTGACGCCAGTCTATCAGGTGCCCGACCGTGCGCCCGACCGCGCCCGGTCCTGTCCGCCGATGACCGACCACAGGGCCACCGCGACGACGATGCCCGCCAGGTCGGCCAGCACGTCGCGCCAGTCCGCGGAGCGGTGGGGCAGGACGGACCCCTGCAGCCACTCCGAGACGGGCGCGTGCGCGACGCTGACCAGCACCAGAGGCACCCGCGACAGGCCGCCAGCCAGGCCGGCGAGCACCGGCAGGCCGAACATCAGCGCGTGCGTGACCTTGTCCCACCCCGCGAGCGCCGACACGGCCGCCGGCGGGCTGGGCCAGTAGAGGCCGACCAGCTGCACCACCACCGCCAGCGCGAAGGCGATCAGCAGCACGGCTCGGGTGCGACGAGGGCGGTCCATGGGGCGCCAGGCTAGTGATCTCGGCGCCCGTCCGGGGAATGCTCGCCGGACGTCGCTCGTTGCACGGCCCATGAGCACCCGTCAGATCACGGAAGCGACCTTCGAGTCGACCATCCAGGACAACGACATCGTCCTCTACGACTTCTGGGCCGACTGGTGCGGCCCCTGCAAGCAGTTCGCCCCGGTCTTCGAGGCCTCCTCGGACAAGCACGAGGACGTCGTCTTCGGCAAGATCGACACCGAGGCGGAGCAGGGCCTCGCCGCGATGCTCCAGATCACCTCGATCCCCACGATCATGGCCTTCCGCGAGGGCGTGCCGCTGCTGATGCAGCCCGGCGCCCTGCCGGCCAACGCCCTCGAGGACCTGATCACCCAGATCAAGTCGCTCGACATGGAGACGGTCAAGCGGGAGTACGCCCAGCAGGTCGCCGCAGCCGAGGCGCAGCTCGCCCAGCAGCCGGGTCAGCCCGGTGCCGCCGGTCAGAGCGCCACCCCCGGCAGCGGCCCCGCGGACATCCCCTCCGTCTGAGCCCTTCCGGCATACGAGCCCGTATGACGACAAGGCCCCCTCGGTCTCCTGGTGGAGGCGAGGGGGCCTTGTGCTGCAGGTCCACGGCGTGACGTGCCCGATCTGGTGGAGGTGGCGGGAATCGAACCCGCGTCCGCTGACGACGCACCAGGGCTTCTCCGGGCGCAGTGCGCTAAGGATTTTCTCGGCCTCAGGGCTCGCACGCACACGTCCCCTGACAGGCCCAGTCGAGAAGGAGTCCCGCACGCCGTCCCGACACCGGCGTGCAGCAAGATCTCTAGCTGATGCCAGACCCTAGGCCGAGATCACACCTAGGCTGACAGACTTCGGACTCGCTCAGGCGGCGAGGGCGAAGTCGGTGCGCTTGGAATTGGCACCTATTGGTTTGCTGAGGGCGTTAACGAGATAACTCAGCATCCTCGGCCCGCTTCCCCTGACAGATCGACCAACGTCGAAACCGATCACCCCCAAGGGGGTCCCGGTGAGGGGCGGGCACGTCACGCTGTGGACTTGTCAATCAACGACCTGCGCACGGGGCCCAGGTCAGACGTGGAGTCTACCTGTCGCAACGCGCGGCGCTCCACCGCGATTCCCGCGTCAGCCCGAGCGGGGTCGGGACTCCATGTACTGCTCCACGGCTCTGCTCGTGGAGAGCCACTGTCCGTCGCTGCGTGGGTCGCCTCGAGGTTTCCCTCGAGCGCCGTGGAGTGGTGGGCCTCGAGATGCCAGATGTCGGACCAGACGCACTCGGACTCGTGTGGTGTCGGCAGACCCCCCAGGCGGGTGCGGAGCTCCTCGGTCTGCGTGTCGAGGCGGGAGTAGATGGTTGCCCTCGTGGGCCTTCCGCGCGCGCTGCTCACCCCGTTGCTGAGCCAGATGGACAACTAAACGAACGTAACAAGACTCGCCCGCCCCGACGTCCGGTCCCGGCCAGTGCCCCGTCCAGGAGCATGGCGGCGGGGTCGTCATACGACAATGGCCGTATGACGCCGCAGCCTCCTGTCCAGCTCACCCACCTGCCGGCCGGCGAGGGCCCGGCCGTCGCGATCCACGGCGGGGGGGGCGTCGACCCCGCCTCACTGTCGCCCGAGCAGGCCGCGGCCGCGACGGCTGCGCTGTCCGCCGCCGTCGCCGCAGGCCGCGCCGTGCTCGACGAGGGCGGGGCTGCGCTTGACGCGGTGTGCGCCAGCGTGCGGGTGCTGGAGGACAGCGAGTGCTTCAACGCCGGTCGTGGTGCCGCCCTGACGGTCGAGGGCACCGCCGAGCTCGACGCCTGCGTGATGACCGGAGACTCCCGCTCCGGGGCCGTGACCTGCGCGAACGGCCCCCGCAACCCCGTCATGGCCGCGCGCGCCGTCATGGAGCAGACCGACCACGTGCTGATGGCAGCCCCCGCTGCCGCGTTGCTGGAGCAGTGGGGTCTCGAGGTGGTGTCGCCGGACTACTACGTCACCGAGGCCCGTCGCCGCATGCTGGAGGAGACGTCGTCCTTCCTGGAGTACAAGCACGGAACGGTCGGTGCGGTCGCGCGGGACCGGTCGGGGCGGGTCGCGGCCGCGACCTCGACGGGCGGGATCACCGCGCAGCTCCCCGGCCGGGTCGGCGACACCTCGCTCGTGGGGTGCGGGACCTGGGCGGACGACGCGACGGTCGCGGTGTCGTGCACGGGTCAGGGCGAGCTGTTCGTCCGCGGAGCGGTGGCGCACGAGATCCACGCGCGGCTGCGCTGGGGTGGCCAGGACCTCGCGACGGCGGTGCGCGAGACCATCGACGAGCTCGTGGGTGCGCGTGGCGCCGACGGCGGGCTGATCGCGGTGACCCCGGCGGGTGAGGTGGTGCTGGCGTTCAACTCCCCCGGCATGTACCGCGGCCACGACGTCGGCACCGGCCCCGTCACCGCCATCGGCTGACCCGATCCCGCGCTGAGGCGGAGGTTCGTGCGCTCGCAGCTCACGAACGCACGGATTCCGGGCTGGAAACCGACAGTTCGTGAGCTGCGAGCGCACAAAGGTGCGGGCAGACAGCACTCTTGTCGCGTGGGCTAGCTGCGGGAGGGGGTCGCGGCCAGGCTGCCGGCCGCTGCGGCAGCCACCAGGGCCACGACTCCGGCCACGGCGAGTGGCGCACCCGCGCCCCAGGCCCCGACCACCACGCCGGCCAGGGCGGTGCCGCCGGACGAGCCGAGGTTGGTGATGGTGCTCACCCACGTGCTCGCCTCGGTGCGCAGGTGCGGGGGCGTCTCCGCGTCGGCCGCCACGAAGGCCACGGTGTAGCTCGGCGACACTGCCAGGCCCGCCCCGACGAGGACGACGCCAAGCAGCCACCACGACGTCATCGCCGACGCCACGCACAGCGAGATCCCCAGCAGGCCAAGGGTTCCCGCGAGCTGCGCCGGCCAGGCACGCCGGTGCCGTCGGGCGCCCCACGCGAGGCCGCCGGTCACGGAGGCGGCGCCTACCACTGCCTCGACGTAGCCCGCCCAGCCCGGATGCCCGGCGGCGTCGGCGCGGGCGGCGACCCCGGTGTACATCAACGCGCTCGCGCACCCGAAGCCCGCCATGAGGGCGAGCAGCCGCCGCATCCCGGCGAGCCCGAGGGGTGAACCCCGCCGTCCTGGCGCCGCGGAGCCTCCAGACGCCGGTGCGTCGTTGCGTCCGGTTGCGTCGGTGGGTCCGGTTGCGTCGGTGGGTCCGGTTGCGTCGGTGGGTCCGGTTGCGTCGGTGGGTCCGGGTGAGTTGCCTTGCCCGGCAAAGATTTCCGGATCGTCCGGATCCGCCGGGGCCGCGGTGACGGTCGCGGCCGGGGAGCTCACGAGGCCGGCCGCCCCGACCACGATGAGCCCGGCCACGAGCACGAGCCCGTGCCAGGCGGGTCCGCGGGCGAGCACGGCGGCGGCGACGACGGGGCCGACGAGATAGAGCGTCTCCTCGCAGACGGCGTCGAGCGAGTAGGCCTTGACCCGCGCCGGCCCCTCGGGCACGAACCAGCGCCACTGCGCCCGCATCGGGGGCCCGAGGGCCGGCGCCGTGAGGCCGAGCAGGACCGAGATCGCCAGCCACGCTGCCGCAGGGGCGCCCCCAGACCCGCGGGCGACGAGTGCCGCGGCGCCGAGGACGAGCACGAATCCCGCTGCGACGCAGGTGAGCACGACGCGCTGGCCGTGCCGGTCGGCGAGGCGGGCCTGCACCGGCATGACGAGGGTCGTCGAGCCGAAGACCGCCATGGCGGCGGCCGCGGTGGCGAAGCTGTCGGTGGACTGGCGGACGGTGAACAAGAAGGTGAGCGGGAGCACGGCATGCCCGAGTCGACCGACCAGGGCGAGCACGAAGGTGCGCGCGACGACGGGATCGGCGAGACGGGTGCGATAGCTCCCGGCAACGGCGGTGCCGGACATGGGTGACTCCGAGGGGCGGGGCCGCGGTGCGGCCGGGGCAGAGGGCGCGGCGATCCACCCACCGACGAGGTGGGTGGTGCTGGCGCCTCTATACCGTCCGGATCACGGGGTCACCTTAGCGCCCTCAGCGGACGAACATGCCCTGCACGACGTCGTGCGGCACGTCCTCGACGCGGTCCCACAGCCACCGCGGCGGCGCCCCCTTGCCCTTGTCGACGAGCACGACGCGCACCCCCTCGGGCATGTCCGACCGCTCCCAGAAGTGCCGGCCGAGGACGCGGTCCTGCTGCAGCACCTCCTTGATGCTGCGCATGCGGGCGGCCCGGCGCACGGCCTCCAGCGCGACGGCGACGGACAGCGGGGACTTGGTCCGTATGTCGGAGGCGCACTGCCTGGCCTCCTCGCTGCCATGCGCCTCGAGCCGCCCCAGGATCACCGCTGGGTCATCGCCGGCGAAGCACTCGTCGATCCAGCCGCGTTGCGCGACAAGGGGACTCGTCGGGTCGGTGTCACCGACGGACGGGTCGAGCCGCTCCCCGTCCGCGAGTCTGTCGAGCAGAGAGGGGATCTCGTCGGAGGGGATCAGCGCGTCCGCGAATCCCGTTGCCACAGCGTCCGCCCCGGTCATGGACGCTCCGCTCATGGCGAGGTAGGGACCGAGCTCGCCCGGCGCCTTGGCGAGCCACCAGCAGCCGGCGACGTCGGGGAAGAAGCCGATCGCGGTCTCGGGCATGGCCAGTCGCGTGCGCTCGGTGGCGAGGCGCAGGGAGCCGTGCGCGGAGACGCCCACTCCTCCGCCCATCACGATGCCGTCCATGAACGCCACGTAGGGCTTGGGGTACGTGGCGATGGCGGCGTTGACCTGGTACTCGTGGTCCCAGAACACGACGGCATCGTCACGTCCCTCGAGGGTCGCCTCGCGCGCGGCGCGCATGTCGCCGCCGGCGCACAGCCCCTTGGGTCCGACGCCCTCGATGCTGACGCTGGCGACCTCGTCGTCCCCACCCCAGTCGTGCAGCTGCGCCAGCAGCGAGTCGACCATCGAGGTGGTGAGGGAGTTGATGGCCCGGGGCCGGTTGAGCAGGATCCGGCCCAGCGCCCCACGGCGCTCGTAGAGGACTTCGTCGGTGTGCCCGGGGCGCGGCGTGGCGGTGGTCGGGGCTTCTTCCGGCATACGGACTCTCCTGCTGACAACGGGGATCGACGCTGACCTGCTATGGCTCCATGACGAACCTATCGCGCGGCCCGCCGCACGAGCAGCCCGCACCCACCCACGACCGCCGCGGCGGGCAGGCAGGACAGCGCGAGCGCGGGGTAGCCCAGCCAGCCGACGATCACCCCGGCCAGGGCGCCGCCCACGGCGGCGGTCAGCCCCATGACCAGGTCGGCGAGCCCCTGGACCGGCGCCCGGGCGCCGAGCGGGGTGGCACCCACGAGCGCGGAGGACGCCCCGATCAGGGCGAACGACCAGCCGAGACCGAGCCCGAACAACGCGGCCGAGAGCAGCCAGGACGCGCCTTCGTGGGTGGTGGCGGCAGCCACGATCGACGCGCCCTCGATCACCGCACCGGCGAGCACGACCCGCCAGCCGCCCCAGCGGTCCACGAGGCGGCCGACGAGCGGGGAGAAGGCGTACATGCCGAGGATGTGGCCGCTGATCGTCAGCCCGATGAGCCGGATGCTGGCGTCGCCGTGGCGCATGTGGATCGGCGTCATGATCATCACCGACACCATGACCGTGTGGGCGAGGGCGATCGCCACGACGCACGCGCCGACCGTGGGGTGGGTCCGCACGACGCGCCAGGCCGAGGGCACCTCCACCCGCGTCGCCCCGGCCGCCGCGGCGACGCGCTCCTCGTGGTCGGCGACCGCGCGGGCCACGGCGAGCGGGTCGGGGCGCAGCCACAGGGAGAGCAGCCCGATGGTGACGCCCAGCGCCACCGCCGTGATCAGGAACGCTCCGGTGAGCGCCGGCAGGCCCAGCCGCGTCGCGAGCGTCCCGCCGACGTCCGCGAGGTTGGGGCCGAGCACCGCACCGATCGTGGTGGCCCACACGACCATCGACAGGTCCCGGCCACGGTGCTGGTCGCTGGCGAGATCCGTGGCGGCAAAACGAGACTGGGAGTTGGACGCGCTGGCTGCGCCGAACAGCGCCGCCGCCACCAGCAGGAGCGGGAAGCTGCGGATCACCCCGGCCAGCACGCACAGCAGCGCACCGGTGGCGCCCACGAGATAGCCGATCGACAGCCCGACCCGACGGCCCCGCCGGGTCATCACGCGGGACAGCAGGTATGCCGCCACCGCGGTCCCCGCCACCTGCGCGGTCTGGCTGAGGCCGGCGAGCTCCTCGCGCCCGGAGACGTCCGCGGCCAGCAGCGAGGCGACCGTGATCCCGGTCGTGACGCCGACCCCGCCGACGGCGTTGGTGACGGCCAGCGTCCGCACGGTGCGTCGCTGCAGCTCGACCCGGTCCGGGCTCCCGGCGAGGTAGCGGTCGGCGTCGATCGTCACCACCCGAACCTACCGGCTGCAGGCCTTCCCCTGAGACGCCCTGGGACCTATCCTGGAGTAGACCCGTCGCCACGCGACGGGTGCCTGCAACCCACCGGCCGCCTCGGCGGCCGAGACCGACGCCTCGTCTCCCCCGGCCACACCGGCTTGCCTGCCCTGGCGCCACCCGAGGCCCGGCAGCACGCCCCGGCCTCCCTCGCCGTCGGTCGGCGCAACGCCCCGGCCGGCGCCGCCCGTGCCCGCGACCTCGCGGCGGGCGACCTGCATCCATGGGGGACGTAGACATGAGAACCACCCATCACCTGACGTCGGGTGCGGCAGCCGCGGCTGCCGTCCTGACGGCGGCCACCAGCCTGGCCGTCCTCACCACCGGTCCCGCGACCGCGGCACCCACCACCCGCTCGGCCTGCGCCACGACGTGGGGGTCGCTGGACGAGGCCTCCACCAGCACCGCCGACGTCCGCGTCCTCGGCGCCCGGGCCGGCCGGCACGCCTGCTTCGACCGCCTGGTCGTCGACCTCGGACCGGCCTCGACCCGCACCGTCGGCTACCACGTCGGCTACCGGTCCCGGTTCACGGACATCGCCAAGGGCGACACGATCCCGCTGCGGGGGGCAGCGGACCTCGTCGTCACGGTGCAGGCGCCCGCCTACACCCCCGAGGGGCGCCCGACCTATCGGCCGGCCAACCGCCTCGAGGCCGTCCGCGTCTCCGGCTTCAGCACCTTCCGCCAGATCGCCTTCGGCGGATCCTTCGAGGGGCAGACCACCTTCGGCGTGGGGACCCGGGCGCGGCTGCCCATGCGGGCGTTCGTCGTCAAGGACGCGACCAGGCAACGCCTGGTGGTGGACGTCGCCCACACCTGGTAGGCGGGTGCGTCACGGAGTGGCATCGCCCGCGCGTCGGGCGATGCCCCTCCTGTCCCCGGCCATCGCGCGTCGCCCGTCGCCCGTCGCCGCAGCGCACGACGGGCAATCGCTCCCGTCATACGGACTGACCAGGACGGGTCGACCCCCGCTCCCTAGGCTGGCCGCAGAGTCGGCCGGCCCGCCCGGCCGGCTGCCTGTCCAGCCACTCCCCGAGGGAGCACCCCATGTTCCGCAAGGTCCTCGTCGCCAACCGTGGTGAGATCGCCGTCCGGGCGTTCCGCGCCGCCACCGAGCTCGGTATCACGACCGTGGCCGTGTTCCCCTACGAGGACCGCAAGGCGGAGTACCGCCTCAAGGCCGACGAGGCCTACCAGATCGGCGAGGAGGGGCACCCGGTCCGGGCCTACCTCGACGTCGAGGGGATCATCACGGCGGCCAAGGAGGCGGGGGCCGACGCGATCTACCCCGGCTACGGCTTCCTGTCGGAGAACCCCGACCTCGCGCAGCGCTGCGAGGAGGAGGGCATCACCTTCGTCGGACCCGCGCACACCGTGCTCGAGCTCACCGGCAACAAGGCCCGCGCCATCAAGGCCGCCGAGGAGGCCGGGCTGCCGATCCTGCACGACAGCGAGCCCAGCAACGACGTCGCCACCCTCGTGGCGGCGTCCGAGGAGATCGGGTTCCCGCTGTTCGTCAAGGCCGTGAGCGGCGGCGGCGGGCGTGGCATGCGCAAGGTCGACTCCCCCGACGCGCTCGAGGCCGCGATCGTCGAGGCGCAGCGCGAGGCGGGCAGCGCGTTCGGCGACGACCGGATGTACCTCGAGGAGGCCGTCGTCTCCCCGCGCCACATCGAGGTGCAGATCCTCGCCGACGCGACCGGCGAGACGATCCACCTGTTCGAGCGGGACTGCTCGGTGCAGCGTCGCCACCAGAAGGTCGTCGAGGTCGCCCCCGCCCCCAACCTCGACCCCGAGCTGCGGGACCGGATGTGCGCGGACGCGGTGCGGTTCGCGCGCCAGATCGGCTACGTCAACGCCGGGACCGTCGAGTTCCTCCTCGGACCGGACGGGCGCTACGTCTTCATCGAGATGAACCCCCGCATCCAGGTCGAGCACACCGTCACCGAGGAGGTCACCGACGTCGACCTCGTGTCCAGCCAGCTGCGGATCGCCGCCGGCGAGACGCTCGCCGAGCTGGGCCTCGCCCAGGACTCGGTCCGGCTGCGCGGCGCGGCGCTGCAGTGCCGCATCACGACCGAGGACCCGTCCAACGGCTTCCGCCCCGACACCGGCCGCATCATGGTCTACCGCTCCCCCGGCGGCGCGGGCGTCCGCCTCGACGGCGGCACGGTGTTCGACGGCGCCGAGGTGGGCGCGCACTTCGACTCCATGCTGGTCAAGCTCACCTGTCGCGGGCGCGACTTCGCGACCGCCGTGCAGCGGGCCCAGCGGGCGCTGCAGGAGTTCCGCATCCGCGGCATCTCCACCAACATCACCTTCCTCGAGTCGCTCATCAGCGACCCCGACTTCATCGCGGGGCGCATCACGACGAGCTTTATCGAGGAGCGGCCCTCGCTGTTCGACAACCGCATGCCCGCCGACCGCGGCACCAAGCTGCTGACCTACCTCGCGGGCATCACCGTCAACCAGCCCCACGGCCCCCAGCGCACCGAGCGCTCCGCCCGCGAGAAGCTCCCGCACCTGCCCGAGGACGTGCTGCGCGCCGAGCCGCCCGCCGGCTCGCGCCAGCAGCTGCTCGACCTCGGCCCCGAGGGCTGGGCCCGAGCCCTGCGCGAGCGCACCTCCGTCGCCGTCACCGACACGACCTTCCGCGACGCCCACCAGTCGCTGCTCGCGACCCGCGTCCGGACGCGGGACATGCTGCACGTCGGGCCCTACGTCGCGCACATGCTGCCGCAGCTGCTCTCGGTGGAGGCGTGGGGCGGCGCGACCTACGACGTGGCGCTGCGCTTCCTGCTCGAGGACCCCTGGGAGCGGCTGGCCAAGCTGCACGAGGCGATGCCCAACCTCCCCATCCAGATGCTGCTGCGCGGGCGCAACACGGTGGGCTACACCCCCTACCCGCTGTCGGTGACCAACGCCTTCGTGGCCGAGGCGGCCCGCACGGGCGTCGACGTGTTCCGCATCTTCGACGCCCTCAACAACGTCGACCAGATGCGCCCCGCGATCGAGGCCGTGCGCGAGACCGACCACGCCGTCGCCGAGGCCGCGCTCTGCTACACCGGCAACATGCTCTCGCCGGGCGAGCAGCTCTACACCCTCGACTACTACCTGCGCCTCGCCGAGCAGCTGGTCGAGGCCGGCGCCCACGTGCTGGCGATCAAGGACATGGCGGGTCTGCTGCGCGCGCCGGCCGCCGCCCAGCTCGTGCGGGCGCTGCGCGAGCGCTTCGACCTGCCGGTGCACCTGCACACCCACGACACCGCCGGCGGTCAGCTCGCCACGCTCGTCGCGGCGATCGACGCCGGCGTCGACGCGGTGGACGTGGCGGCGGCCTCGATGGCCGGCACCACCTCCCAGGTCTCGATGTCCGCGCTGGTCGCGGCCACCGACGGCACCGACCGGGCCACCGGGCTCGACCTCGACGCCGTCATGGACCTCGAGCCCTACTGGGAGGCCATCCGCCGGCTCTACGGTCCGTTCGAGTCCGGGCTCGCCGGCCCGACCGGTCGCGTCTACACCCACGAGATCCCCGGCGGGCAGCTGTCCAACCTGCGCCAGCAGGCGATCGCGCTCGGGCTCGGCGACCGGTTCGAGGCCATCGAGGACATGTACGCCGCCGCCAACGGGATCCTCGGCAACATCGTCAAGGTCACCCCGTCGTCCAAGGTCGTGGGCGACCTCGCGCTCGCGCTCGTGGGTGCGGGCGCGGACCCGGCGGCGTTCGAGGCGGACCCGCAGAAGTTCGACATACCGGACTCGGTCATCGGCTTCCTCAACGGCGACCTCGGCACCCCGCCCGGCGGCTGGCCCGAGCCGTTCCGCACCAAGGCCCTCGAGGGCCGGCGGACCAAGCCCGTCGAGACCGAGCTGTCCGCCGAGGACGAGCAGGCCCTCGCCGACGAGCCTCGGATGACGCTCAACCGCCTGCTCTTCCCCGGGCCCACCAAGGAGTTCGTGGCGGCACGCGACACGTTCAGCGACCTGTCGGTGCTCAACACGCGCGAGTTCCTGCACGGCCTGGCGGTCGGCGAGGAGCACGAGGTGCAGATGGACAAGGGCAAGACCCTGCTCCTCGGCCTCACGGCGATCGGCGACGCGGACGCCCGCGGCATGCGCAACGTCATGGTCACCATCAACGGCCAGATGCGCACGATCGAGGTGCGCGACGAGTCCGTGAAGTCCAACGTCGCGGCCGCCGAGCGTGCCGACACGACCCGTCCGGGGCACGTGCCGGCGCCGTTCGCGGGGGTCGTGACCCTGGCGGTCGGCGAGGGCGACGAGGTCGCGGCCGGCGCGCAGGTCGCCACGATCGAGGCGATGAAGATGGAGGCCGCCATCACCACGCCGGTCGCCGGTCGGGTGTCGCGGCTCGCGATCGGGGCGACGCAGGCCGTCGAGGGCGGGGACCTGATCGTCGTCGTCGAGTGACCTCCCTCAGGTAGTCACATCGACCTGGGTTCGCACGCCAGGCCGATGTGACCAACCCGGGCGGATCCTGGTTCGCCCGTATGACGTCGCGCCCGGTCCGGCATACGGCTCAGAAGTCGCACCCACCGAGGTCGCACCCGTCGCCGCACCCGTCCAACCCGTCCACGAGGTCGCCCGCGGAGGACACGAACTCCCCCACCCCCGAGGCGAGCTCGCCGAGGCCGTTGGACAGGGTGTCGACCAGGTCGAGGTCACCGAGGCCGCCAAGCCCGGCGCCGACGTCGACCAGCCCCGGCCCGTCGAACGCGTCGACGACCCGCACGACGTCGAGCCCCAAGTGCGACACGTCGGCGAGCAGCCCCACGCCGTGGATCCAGTCGAGGTCGAACGCCACGTCGGCCACCCCTGCGAGGTGCGCCCGCGCCGCCACCTCGCCGAAGATCCGCGACCACCGCTCGGCGCAGCCGAACACGATCGCGTAGGGCAAATAGCGCGAGAAGACGTCCCGCGCCTCCTCGAAGCGGATCTGGTCGGCCTCGGCGGTGGTGAGGTACTCGCGGAAGCCGAGGGTCTGCACCCGCACCGCCGTGCCTGCCGCCGTGCGGGGCGTGCGCCCACGACCGCCCCACAGCAGCAGCGCCGCCGACGCCACGAGCCCCAGCCCGGGCACGACCTCGAGCGGCCCGAACCGCCGCACCGTCACCAGGTCGATCAGCATCACCCCGAGCACCAGCAGGCCGAGCAGGAGCATGGGGATGCCCAGCCACCAGAGGCGCTTGTTGCGGTCCTGGGGGTGCTTGGCGTACCACCCGCGATCGACGACCTCGCGGTAGAGCCCGATCTGCGCCCGCCGCAAGGTCATCCCGAAGGACCCCTTGAGCGCCGACAGCCGCACCACGGGGCCGCTCGCGAAGAGCTCGCCGAGCAGCTCGGCCTCGAACGGGCGCAGCCGGCCGGATGGCGAGGGGGCGCGGGTCAGCTCCCAGTCGACGGCGGTCGAGGGCTCGTCCGTGCCGGGCGGGGTGGCCGTCGGGCTGGCTGCCCGGGTGGCGCCCTGCGGGTGGACGGCCGTGATGGTGAGGTGGCCGCGGACGGCGAGGTCGATGATCGTGGCGCTGATGTCGACCTGGTCGGCGCGCCCGTCCACGACCGTCCCCGCGATGCCGGGCGTGACGTCGTCGGGCGGGGCGAACCTCACGGCGACCGGGCCGCGCCACTCTCCCGGGCCTGCGAGCCGTCGGGTCCGTATGCCGTCCCCGGTCGCCGGCAGCTCGCCGGGTGTCACGCCGACGAACATCTCGTCGCGGCGGCGCCGCCGAAACCATACGAGCACGACGGCGACGAGCAGGAGCGGGGCCACCCCGAGGACGAGGAACCCGATGTCGATGCTGGCGGCGCTGTCGAGACCGCCCACCCTGCCGACGCTCGCGATCCTGGTCGTCCAGCTCATCGCTCTCTCCCCCTGGCTGCCTGCATCTGTCGTCGCCTCCTTGGACCTACCGGCGGCAGGTCCATCAGCCTGGCGGACGAAGGCCGGTCGATGCCTCTACCGGCGGTAGGTCCATCAGCCTGGCGAACGAAGGCCGGTCGATGCCTTTACCGGGGGTAGGTCACCAGGAGCCGCCGCCGCCGTCGCCGACGCCACCTCCGGAGAAGCCCCCGCCCCCGCCGAAGCCGCCACCGCCGAAGCCGCTGCCCCCCGACGAGCCCGGCGTGGACGTGAAGGTGCCCGCCGCCGACGTCGAGAACGAGTCGACCGCGTGCCCGAAGTCACCGAACCCGCCGAAGCCGCCGCCGTACCAGATGTAGAAGGTCGGCACACCCACGTCATAGCCGTCCATCCGGGCCATCTCGGCGACCTTGGCGAAGATTTGCGCCCAGCGATCGGCCACGCCGAACACCACCGCGTAGGGCAGGTAGCGGCTGAAGATGTCGAGGGCCTCGTCGTACTTGATCTGCTCGGCCTCGGCGGTCAGGAGGTACTCGCGGAAGCCCTTGGTCTGCTCGAGCACCGCGGAGCCGTCGGCCGTGCGGGCCGGGAGCTTCTTGATGAGCCAGCGCATGATGAACGGCACCGAGAACAGGCCGGCCGCGGCGACCATGACCGAGGGCACGGGCAGGTCGAAGCCCGCGATGCTGTCGCTGGTCAGGGCGCCCGCGAAGGAGCCGGCCCCGAAGAACATCCACCCGAAGATCAGCGCGAACGGCAACCAGGTCAGGCAGCCGAAGCCCTGGCGCACCCGCTCCGGCGACTGCCGGAACCAGCCGCGCTGCACGGTCTCGGAGTACATCTCCTGCTTGGCGATGGCCAGCGTGCCCGAGAAGTGGTTCTTGAGCTCGGACATCATCACGGGGGTGCCGTAGGCGAAGATCCCGTCGAGCACGGTGCGCTCGTACTTGAGCAGCCCGCGATCGCCCACCTTGGGGGTGCCGAGGTACTCGAGCCGCCAGTCGGAGGTCTGGAACCGGCCGCCGTCCTGGGTCTGCTCGATCCGCAGGTAGCCGCGCACCGCCAGGTCGATGACGGTGGCCGAGACGTCGATGGTGTCCGCGTGCTCGTCGTAGATCGTGCCGATGAGTCCCGGGGTCGCGTTGTCCGGCGGGTTGAACCGCACCGCCGTCACCGGCGCCTTGCCGCCACGCGTCGTCGGCACCTCCTGCCCCGGGGCCGGGAGCGTGTCGGGGGCCAGCCCGACATACCGCTCGTCCCGCCCTCGTCGCCAGACCAGGGCGCCCATGCCGGCCAGTGCCAGGAGGGGCGCGCCGACACCGATGCCGAGCTGGCTGAGGGTCCGCACCCGCGCCGACTCCGGCGAGATGTAGGGGCCGCCCGAGCCGGCGGACCCGGCGTCCCGGACGTCCTTGCTGACGTCGGTGAAGGCGCTGCGCGGCAGGAGCGCGACGATGCTCATGTTCTGCATGATCTCGAGGTTCTGCGCGCTGAACCGGGCCGGGTTGCCCGGCGTCGACTGGCAGGGCGTGTCGCTCTTGAAGGTGCCGTAGTAGCAGGCGGTCTTGCTGACGGCGCTGGAGCCGGGCCCGCGGACCGTCACCTCGACGGCGTCGAAGGGCACGCGCCAGGAGTTGCCGAGGACGTTGTAGTAGAGCTCGACGCCGTCCTTCTGCTCGTTGACGACGTGGGCGAGGTGGTACTTGAGGACGTAGCGCTCGGCCCCGGAGACGGTGCGGTTGGGCGACCCGACCCGTATGACGGTGGCGTCGCCCTGGTCGCGGACGCTCAGCTGGGCCGGGGCGCCGCTCGGGCTGCTGGCCGAGAT
Organism: Arsenicicoccus sp. UBA2120; assembly: GCF_002330965.1. Classification (NCBI taxonomy): domain Bacteria; kingdom Bacillati; phylum Actinomycetota; class Actinomycetes; order Micrococcales; family Intrasporangiaceae; genus Arsenicicoccus; species Arsenicicoccus sp. UBA2120. The sequence continues at coordinate 1,548 of NZ_DCYC01000044.1, read as the reverse complement.
GTCGCTGATCTCGTAGTGCCGCTCCTGCGAGGTCGCCCCGCCAGAACCCTCCGAGCCGGCAGACGTCTCCTCGGCCGGGGTGTAGCCCTGTGCCGTCGCGACCGTCCGCTCGATGCCGTGCCGGCCGCTGGTGTTGAACTGGTAGTCATAGGTCTCCGTCACCGAGACGCCGCCCTGGGCGTCCACGACGTAGTCGACGACGAGACGGGTGACCCGGTCACCGCCCGAGGCGGCGAACGACGGCCCGGCCCCGAGCAGGAGGGCCCAGACGGTGATCGCGAGGACCGCGAGCACCCGGGGCAGCGAGCGGGCCGGGACGCGCCGGACGCGCGAGCTCGGGGGTGCTCCCCCTGGTCGGATCGTGCTCGCCGGACGCGTCACGTCGTACCCCCTCGGGAATTGGCTGGACGGACCTCTGACGGCGAATCTATCCGAACCGCTCCCCCGGATCCGCCGACGGCCCGTCGATGTGTCAGCCGCGCCCGCGCTTGAACGCGTTGGACATCGCCCGTGCCGCCTCACGGTTGTCCTGCCGCTCGCGCAGCGTCTGGCGCTTGTCGTAGAGCTTCTTGCCCTTGGCGACCGCGATCTCGACCTTGGCGCGGCCGTCCTTGAAGTACAGCTCGAGCGGCACGATGGTGTGGCCGCTCTCCTGCGAGGAGGCAAAAATCTTGCGGAGCTCGTCGCGGTGCAGGAGCAGCTTGCGACGGCGGCGGGCGGCGTGGTTGGTCCAGGTGCCCTGGGAGTACTCGGGGATGTGCACGCCCTCGAGGTAGAGCTCGCCGTTGTACTCCTGCGCGAAGCCGTCGACGAGGCTGGCGCGCCCCTGCCGCAGCGACTTCACCTCGGTCCCGGACAGCACGATGCCCGCCTCCCACGTCTCCTCGATGTGGTAGTCGTGGCGCGCCTTCTTGTTGCGCGCGATCACCTTGGTGCCCTGCTCCTTGGCCATAGCGTCCCAGTCTACCTGCCGGTCACCTGGTCCCCGGAGCGAGTTCTCGAGGCGCCCCGCGACAGACCGGCTGCAGAGACCGTATGCCGACCGCGGCCGCCGCCAGGCGTGGCCGCCCGCCCGGCCGAGGGTCAGAGCCACTCCATCGGGTTGGTGAAGCGCCCGTCCACGATCGTCTCGAAGTGCAGGTGGCAGCCGGTGGAGTAGCCCGTCGTGCCCGAGTAGCCGAGCAGCTGCCCCTTGCGGACCGCGCCGCCCTGCACGGCGAAGGACGTCAGGTGGTTGTAGGTCGTCACCAGATCGCGTCCTCGAACGGTGCCGTGCTCGACCATGATCCGGTTGCCGTAGCCGGTGTTGAACCCGGCGGAGATGATCCGGCCGTCGGCGGCGGCGTAGATCGGTGCCCCGCACCCGGTGGAGAAGTCGGTGCCCGTGTGCAGCTTGTAGACGTGCAGGACGGGGTGCTGGCGCATGCCGTACGGCGACGTGATGCCTCCGGTCGCGGGGCGGCCGAGGATCCCGCCCCCCGGTGCGGGGTTGGCGGCCGGCGCTTCGACGGGTGGCGGTGCGGGGCGGCCGCGGCGGGCGGCGTCGGC
>NZ_DCYC01000035.1:0-19615 GCF_002330965.1 Arsenicicoccus sp. UBA2120 | reverse complement strand
AAGTCCATCGGTGGATCGAGGATAAAGAACACGAAGGTCACGGAGAGCGCCAGGATCACCCAGGCGCGTGCGGTGCCGGCCGGCATGACGGTGGCGGCGATGGTGATGAGGCCGTGGACCGTCGTCGTGGCGCAGAAGCCGAAGATGATGAGCTTGCGGCGATCCACCTTGTCGATGACGACGAAGAGGCACAGGGCCGTGCCGACGACGGCCAGGACGCCGTTGGCGACGTTGGCGATGATCGCCGCCCCGTCGGAGAAGCCGGCCTCCCTCAGCAGCTGGGTGCCGTAGTACATGATCGAGTTGATGCCGGTGACCTGCTGGGCGGCGGCGAGGCCGCAGCCGATGATCACGAGGTGGCGGATCCACGGGACGGCCATGTCGGACCAGCCGCCCTTGTGGGACTCGGCCTCCTCCTCGGCCAGCTGCTCCACCTCGCCGAGCTCGGCGCGTGCGCGGTCCTCGTTGCGGACCTGCATGAGCACCTCGAGCGCCTCGTCGTAGCGTCCCTTGGAGATGAGCCACCGCGGCGATTCCGGCATACGGAGCATCCCGAAGAACAGGAACACGGCGGGGACGGCGCACACCGCGAGCATGTAGCGCCACACGCCCTCGTGCTGGCCCCAGACGCTCGCGATGATCGCGTTGATGATGAAGGCCAGCATCTGGCCGAGCACGATCGCCAGCTCGTTGCGCCCGCTCAGGGTGCCGCGGCGCTCGGTGGGGGCGAGCTCGGACAGGTAGACGGGGACCGTGGCCGACGCCGCGCCGACCGCCAGGCCGAGGACGAAGCGGGAGACGAGCATGATCGAGAGCCCCGGCGTGAAGACGCAGCCCAGCGTGCCGACGAAGAACACGACGGCGATCAGGGTCAGGGTCTTCTTGCGGCCGAGGTTGTCGTTGAGCACGCCCGAGACGAGCGCTCCGACCGCGGCGCCGATGAGCAGCGTCGCCGTCACCAGACCCTCGGTGACGGTGGTCAGGCCGAGGTCCGTCTTCATGGGCTCGAGGGCGCCGTTGATCACGCCCGTGTCGTAGCCGAACAGCAGACCGCCGAACGTCGCGACGACGGCGATCAGGTCCAGGCGCCGCTGGTGCGGGCCCGGTCGGAGGGGCGGTAGCGTCACCCCGCTCGGACTGCTGGTGGGACTGCCGTGGGACATCCTCGTCTCCTTCTGCCTTCCGCAGCACGCGGATTCGTAGCGTCCTTGCTCGTATCGCTATCACAAGTGAAGGCGCAGGCGTGGACAATGTCAATAGATTGTCCTTACATTTGACCGCACACCGTTGCAGGACGAAGGAGTCGGCATGACCACCACCTCAGCACCGTTCGTGGGTGCCTCGAAGCACCCGGGGTTCGTCCTCGCGGTGTGCTCCGAGATGCAGCTGCTCGACCTGCCCCACCTGGACCGCGTGCGCCGGCTGCACGAGCTGGGCTTCGCGGTCGAGCTGTGGGACTGGACGACCAAGGACATCGACGCGCTCGCGGCGACGGGCGCCCGGTTCACCTCGATGACGGGCTACACGCACGGCGAGCTCATCGACCCCGCGGGCGCGGACGAGCTGCTGCGCACCGCCCGGGAGTCGGTGGCCGTGGCCCATCGCCTCGGCGACCCGCACCTCAACCTGCACGGCACGGGTCTCGGAGAGGGTGGTATGCCGAACCGCCCGCAGACGGTCGTGACACCTCGCGACTGGCTCGCCGCCGAGCGGACGCTGCGTCGCGTGGCCGCCCTGGGCGAGAGCGAGGGCGTGACCTTCCAGCTGGAGAACCTCAACCTCGACGTCGACCACCCCGGCGTGCCGTTCGCCCGGGCTTCGGACGTGATCACCTTGCTGGAGTCGGTCGGATCGCCGGCGCTGCGCATGAACCTCGACCTCTATCACGCGCAGATCGGCGAGGGGAACCTGATCGAGCTGTGCCGCCGCGCAGGCGATCTCATCGGCGAGATCCAGGTGGCCGACGTGCCCGGACGGTGCGAGCCGGGGACGGGCGAGATCAGCTATCCGGGCGTGGCGCGGGCCCTGGCCGAGATGGGGTATGCCGGTGTGGTCGCCCTCGAGGGGTGGGCGTCCGGCGACAGCGAGGTGGCGCTCGAGCGTTTCCGCGAGGCCTTCACCCTCTGACCCAGCCGCCCCGCCGCCAAGGCGAGCCGCGAGCACGCGTCGAGAGGCGACAGATGGGGGTCAACCAGCTCGGATGACCCCCATCTGTCGCCTCTCGACGAGAGCGAACCTCCCGCGCGGCCCTAGTCGCGGACCTTGGGGATGTCGACCGTGGGCGCGTCGATCCCACCGTGCTTCACGGTGCTCGGGTCGACGACCTTGCCGGGGTCCGCCGCGCGCAGCTCGTGCGAGAGGTCGGCGAGCTCCTTGCCGCCCGCCATCTCCTCCGTCAGCTCGTCCAGGGTGACCTCGTCGCGGTGGGCGTCGAGGACCACGCGGCCCAGCTTGAGGATCACGAAGTGGTTGCCGACGAGGTAGGCGTGGTGCGGGTTGTGGGTGATGAAGACGACGCCGAGGCCGGCGTCACGCGCCTTCATGATGTACTTCAGCACCACGCCCGACTGCTTGACGCCGAGCGCCGCGGTGGGCTCGTCGAGGATGATCACCTTGGCGCCGAAGTAGATGGCTCGGGCGATCGCGATGCACTGCTTCTGGCCTCCCGAGAGGCTGCCGATGGGGCGGTCCAGGTCGGGGATGACGATCCCCATCTTGGTGAGCTCCTCGCCGCAGACCCGCTTCATGGTGGGGATGTCCATCCTGAAGAGGCCCTTCTTGAGCTCGTTGCCGAGGAAGAAGTTGCGCCACACGGACATCAGCGGGGCGAGCGCCAGGTCCTGGTAGACGGTGGCGATGCCGCTGCCCAGCGACTCGCGCGGCGAGGAGAAGTGCCGCTGCTCGCCGTTGACGAACATCTCGCCGACGTTGTAGTCGTGCAGCCCCGCCATGATCTTGATCAGCGTGGACTTGCCGGCACCGTTGTCGCCGAGGACGCAGGTGACCTCACCCTGGCGCACCGACAGCGAGACCCCGCGCAGGGCCTGGACGTTGCCATAGCTCTTGCCGCAGTCGCGCATCTCCAGGATGGCCGTGGTGGGGCCGCCCTCGTGGGTCGGCGCGGTCTTGGTCGCGCTCATGCCGCGTCCGCCCTTCTCTTGACGTACATGTTGACCAGCGTCGCGCCGAGGAGCATGACGCCGAGGAAGGTCTTGAGCCAGTCGACGTCCCAGCCGGCGTAGTTGATGCCGAGGTTGGTCATGCCGTAGATCAGCGCCCCGATCGAGGCACCCAGCACGGACCCGTAGCCACCGGTCAGCAGGCAGCCGCCGATGACCGCGGCAATGATGTAGATGAACTCGTTGCCCACGCCCTGGCCGGACTGCACGTTGTTGTAGTTGAACAGGATGTGCATGCCGACGAGCCACGACGCGAAGCCCGTCCCCATGAACAGCCCGATCTTGGTGGCCGTCACCGGCACACCGACGGCGCGGGCCGCGGCGGCGTCACCGCCCACCGCGAAGATCCAGTTGCCGACGCGGGTGCGCAGCAGGACGTAAGCCAGGATCGCGGTGAGGACGAACCAGTAGAGGACCACTGACTCGATGCGGACGGGCCCGATCGAGAACCCGGAGGCGAAGACCTTCTGCGCGCTCGCCCACCCGTCCATGTCGCTGATCGAGTTGGACGAGACGCCGCCGGTCACGATGCGGGTGACGGCCAGGTTGACGCCCTGCAGCACGAAGAACGTGCCCAGCGTGACCAGGAAGCTCGGCAGCCCGGTGACGTGCAGCAGCCAGCCGTTGAAGGCGCCCACCGCCAGCGACAGGACGAGCGCGAGGAGGACGCCGACCCAGACGTTCAGGCCGAGGTACCACGCGAGGTGCGCCGCGGCCAGGCCCGAGAAGGTCACAGCCACACCGGTGGACAGGTCGAACTCGCCACCGATCATCAGCAGCGACACGAAGACCGCCATGATCCCGATCGTCGACGCCGCGTAGAGGATCGTCCCGATGTTGGCGACGTTGCGGAAGGCCGGTGCCACCGCGAGGAAGAGGGCCGCGAGCGCGACCGCTCCGATGAGGGCGCCCACGGCCGGCATACCGAGCAGCAGCGCGGTCGGTGACTTGGTGCGGACCCGGTCGTCCCCCGCGGCGGGGGACGAAGGCGGGCGGCCCGGCTCGAGGTCGGTGGCCGTGCTCATCGGGTGCCGTTCGCGGCGAACTGGGCGACCTTCTCGACGTTCGCCTTGTCGATGAACGCGGGGCCGGTCGCGACGTTCTTGCCACCGCCGAGGGTGTTGCCGTTGGTCTTGTAGAACCACAGCGCGTCGACGGCGAGGTAGCCCTGCAGGTAGGGCTGCTGGTCGATGGCCCACTCGACCTTGCCGTCCTTGACGGCGTTGACGAGCTCCTTGCTGGTGTCGAAGGTGCCCAGCTTGGCCGAGCTGCCGGACCCGGCGATGGACTTCACCGCGTCGAGGGCGAAGGGGGCGCCCAGGGTGACGACCCAGTCGATCGCCTTGTCCTGGGTGAGCTTGGCCTGGATCGTCGTCGTCACGGCGGAGTCGTCGCGGCCGTTGACGTAGATGCGGTCGACGTTGACGCCGGCGGCGCCCTTCTTGACGCCGTCGCACCGGTCCTCGAGCTGCTGCTGGCCCTGCTCCTGGATCACGCACACCACCCGCTTGCCGCCGGCCTTGGCGATGCGCTCGCCGACGGCGATGCCCGCGTCCGTCTCGCCCTGCCCGAAGTAGCCGATGGCGCCGAGGCCCATCGCGTCGGTGCCGCCGGCGTTGAACATGGTCACCGGGATGCCGGCCGCGACGGCCTTCTTGATGACGGGGCCCAGCGCACCGGTGTTGGGGCTGGTCACGGCGATGCCGTCGACCTTCTTGTCGATGGCCGCCTGCACCAGCTGGGCCTGCTTGGTGGCGTCGGGATCGTTGGTGTACTCCAGCTTGACGTTGTCCTTCTTGGCGCCGGCCTCGGCACCCTTGCGGATGATGTCCCAGAAGGTGTCGCCGGGGGCCTGGTGCGTGATCATCGCGACGGTCATGGTCGGGGTGCCGGCGTTGCCCGCCGCACCCCCCGCCGCGGACTCGATGGTCTGCTTGCCGCCGGAGGAGCTGCAGGCCGCCATGCTGAGGGCCGTCGAGGTGGCGAGCGCCAGGGCGAGGGTGGTCTTGACGGTGCGGTTCATCGTGGTGCCTCTCGTGACGGAGCAGCGTCGTCGCGCTCCGGGCGGGTTGTGCGGTGCTGATGTGGTTGGTGACAAACTATGCGTTTGTCCTGCCCACGGGTCGTCGGGGTGGCGGATCGGTCGGAACTGTTGGCGAGTCGTCACCTCGTATCGGGGATCTCCTGGAGGCGGACGGGCGCCCCGCGGCGCCGCGAGAGGTCGCAGGCCTCGGCGAGGCGCTGCGCCTGGAGGGCGTCGCGGACGGTGCAGGGGGACGGTGCGCCGCCGATCATGGCGACGAAGGCCTCCAGCTCGGCGGCGTAGGCCGGGAGGAAGCGGTCGAGGAAGGACCAGTGCCGAGGACCGTGGGTGAGGGTGACCCCCGGCTCGGCGGAGTCCAGGGCGAGGGACTGGTCGAGCCCCACCGCCAGGGCGCCCAGGCTGCCGGTGACCTCCAGGCGGACGTCGTGCCCGGCGCCGTTGTAGCGGGTGGCCGACAGCAGGACGAGCGTGCCGTCCGCCATCGTCAGGATCGCGGCGGCGGTGTCCACGTCGTCGGCCTCGACGAAGAGCCGCTCGCCCTTGTTGCCCCCGGCGGCGCTGACCGTCACGGCCTCCTGGCCGGTGACGAAGCGGACGACGTCGAGGTCGTGGATGGAGCAGTCGCGAAAGATCCCGCCGGACGCAGCCAGGTATGCCGCGGGCGGCGGCGCCTGGTCGTGGGTGACCGCGCGAAGGAGGTGCACGGTGCCCAGCTCGCCGCCGACGACGGCGTCCCGCACGCGGCGGTAGCCCGCGTCGAACCTCCGCTGGAATCCGACCTGCACCGGCACGCCGGTCTCCCGCTCGAGCTCGGCGAGGGTCACGGCGCCGGCGAGGTCCCGCGCGACCGGCTTCTCGCAGAACGCCGGCACGCCCGCGCGCATGACCGTCTCGAGCTGCTCGGCGTGGGCGCTGGTCGACGAGGCGATGACGCAGCCGTCGAGCCCGGAGGCGAGCAGGGACGACAGGTCGTCCGCCGCCGACACCTGCAGCTGGTCGGCCACGGAGCGGGCGACCTCGGGGACGACGTCGGCGAGGACGACCTCCTCGACCTCGGGGAGGGCGCGCAGGTTCTCGGCATGGATGCGACCGATGCGGCCGACGCCGATGACTGCGATACGCATGTCTCTCCTTCGAGACGTGGGCGAGGGCTCACCCGGGCTTGCACCACCTTCACCGAGCGACCCGGGCCACGTCAAGACTTTGTCCGGACATTTACAGGTCTTGACTATATCGAGACGCGTCACCCAGCACGGACGACGGGATTCGTCATACGTTTGCCATGCGTGGGGGTCTTGCGTAGACTTATATTTGTCAGCACATGAGCTGGCACCCACGATGGCCGTGCAGGGCGAGCCCATCGGGATCCGCTCGTGCGCGGCGGAGAGCAGGATGAGTTGCCCCGCCACATGACCGACCTGACCGCCCCCGCGCAGATCGACGACGAGGCCAGGGCCGCGACCCCGTCCACCCTGAGCCTGGCCGTCACGCTGGCCCTGATCACCATCGCCCTCGTGGTTGCCGGGACGCTGCTCGCCTCCCCCCAGCTGATCGTCGCCGCCATCGTGCCCGTCGTGGGCACCGTGGTGCTCGCGGGCGTCGCGAGCTACCAGGGCGTCTTTCGCATCTGACGGCGACCCCGCCCCCGCCATACGCCCGCTGACCAGGCGAACGGCACCCCAGACCTGATGTGCCGGCACACGCCGGCACGACACGACGGCCGTGCAGGACCGAGGCCCTCGGGCCTCCTCGTCCTCCGGCAGAGAGAAGGACTCATGACCAACACCCACGTCGCCGACGTCCGCACCGCGCAGACGCAGACCACCCACAACGCCCTGGCCGTGCAGGCCGCCCTGCTGGCCACCCTCGCCGTCGTCCTGACGGTCGTCGGGGGCGTGCTCGCGTCCGCCCCGATCCTGCTCAGCGCCCTGCTGCCGCTCGCCGGCACCGTCGCGCTCTTCCTGACCTGGAACGCCCGCGAGCTCAGCCACGCCTGACCGGCCGCTCCCGTGAGCCCCCTCTCCCGACCCGGGAGAGGGGGCTCACGTCGTCCTGGCGCGGACCGTGGTCGGCCGGGGAGTCGCACACACGGAGCCTCCGCCGACGGACTCAGGCGTCGTATGTCGTCCGCCCGCTCACCGGCTGCACCGACTCCCACGCGCGGCTCGCCGCAGCTCGCACGACCGCCTCGTCGACCTCGGCCGCGGACCACGCGTCCGCCGCGGACGGGGCGACCTGCTCGCCGGACAGCACCGACTCGACGAAGTCCCGCCCCTCCACGACCTTGAGGTCGTCGAAGGAGAGGTTCTGGCCGGGGCCGGGCTGGAAGCGGGCGTAGGCGCCGTGCTGCGGCCCGGCCATGACGGTGGTGTAGCCGTGCACGTCCCCGCCGTCGCCGAGCAGGACCTGCACCTTGGACATGTCCTCGAAGTTCCAGCGCACGGATCCGCCTGTGCCGTAGACCTCCACGACGTACTCGGCGCGCGGGCCCCGGGCCACGCGCGACGCCTCGAGGGTGCCGACCACCCCGGAGTCGAAGCGGGCGAGCATCCCGACGTAGTCCTCGTTGCCGACGGGGCCGCGCTCGTCCGAGACGCGGACCTTGGCGTGGCCGATGCCCTGCTCCAGCGGGATGGGGCGGTCGGTGATGAAGGTGTCGGTCATGGCGGCGACCTCGGCGACGCGCCCCACGAGGAACTGCGCGAGGTCGATGCCGTGCGACATGAGGTCACCGACCACGCCCGCGCCGGCCCGGCCGCGGTCGTAGCGCCAGGTCAGCGGCCCGTCCGGGTCGCTCGCGTAGTCCGCGATCAGCCAGACGCGCACGTTGGTGACCCGCCCGAGCCGCCCGTCGCGGATCAGCTGCCGCGCGAACTGCACCCCCGGCGCCTGGCGGTAGTTGAACCCCACGCCGGTCACGAGCCCGGCCTCGGCTGCGGCGCAGGCGATCTCACGGGACTCCTCGGCCGAGACGCCCATGGGCTTCTCGATCCAGAAGGGCTTGCCCGCCGCCACGGCCGCGAGGGCGATCTCGCGGTGCAGGAAGTTGGGCGCGCAGATCGACACCGCCTCGACGGCGGGATCGGCCAGCAGGTCGCGGTAGTCGGCATACGACCCGGCGAAGCCGAACTGCTCGACCGCGGCCGACCGCGCCCCCTGCACGGGGTCGGCCACGGCCACGAGCCGCGGACGCACCCGCAGCTCCGGATAGCGCTCGGGCAGCGAGGCGTAGGCCCGCGTGTGCAGCCGCCCCATCCACCCGAAGCTGATGACGCCGACGCCCAGCTCGCGGATCGGCGACGGCGCGGAGCCGGAGTTGTCGACCGCCGGCGTGTCCGGGCGGGCCTCGATGGGTGCCTCGGTCACGCGTCCAGCTCCTTCTCGATCCGCTCGCGCATCCGCACGTGCACCTCGTCCATCTGCTCCTCCCAGCCGAAGACGCAGACCGACACCGGTCCGTCATAACGGGTCTCGCGCAGGTAGCCGAAGACCTCGTCCCACGGCACCTCGCCGTTGCCGATCTCGTTGTGCTGGTGGATGCGGGCGTCCACGCCGGGCGGGTTGACGATGTAGCGGTTGCCGACGTTCGCGAGGTGGTTATAGACGTCGGCGACGTGCACGTGCCGCAGCCGCTCCCCGGCATACGCCATCATCGCCCGCGCGTCCCCCGCCCCCTGGGACAGGTGGAACATGTGGGGACAGCAGAACTCGTAGTTGAACCACGGCTTGTTGACCCCGCGGACGATCTGCACGGCGCGCTCGTTGGTCTCGACGAAGTCGTAGGGGTGCGCCTCGATCGTGCACTCGATCCCGTGCCGCTCGAAGTCGGGGACGAGCTCCTCGATGCTCTTGTAGAACTGGGCCTCGCTGCGCAGCGGGTCGTTCGGGTCGCCGGACAGCTCGGTCGCGATCATCGGGACCTCGAGGTCGTCGGCGATCTCGAGGAGCCGCCGGAAGCAGCGCACCGCGTGCTGGCGGTCCTGCTCGTCCGGCGCCGACCAGTTGTAGACCGGGTTGAACGTCCAGATCTGGACGCCCGTCTCGGCCATGGCCCGCTTGACCTTGGCGATCTCCGCGTCGTCGACCTTGGGATAGTGGTGCCACTCGTGGAAGTCCGCCCGCGGCGACAGCTCGAGGAACTCGTAGCCGAGGTCGGCGGCCTTGCGGCACTCCTCCGCGACCGTGAGGTGCGGGTGATACATGGACGGGTCCAGCAGGATCTTGACCATCGTTGTCTCCCAGGGGTCGTGACCGTATGACGATCGCGTGGCGGTCAGGCGTAGAGGGCGGGCTTGTCGATCATCTCGACGGCGACCTCACCATCCTCGGTGAGGGCCCGCACCCCGGCGTCGCACACGCACGCCGCCGCGTAGCCGTCCCACGCGCTGGACCCCGTGTGCTCGTCCCGGGCGACCGCGGTGATCCACTCCTGCACCTCGCGGACGAACGCGCCGCCGAAGCGCTCGTTGTGGTCCATCGTCAGCGCGTTGGAGCGGCCGACCGTCCCGGTGCGCTCGATCAGGTGCTGGTCCGAGAGGCGGATGGTGCCCGTCTCGGCGACGGCCTCGCACTGGATGTCGTAGGAGTGCTGGTTGTTGACGAAGATCTCGTCGTCGATCCAGATCCCCGACTCGGTGTGCATGATGAGGATCAGCGGGTCCTGCAGGTGCTCGAACCGCTTCGTCGTCCTCTTGGGCGTGTCCACGCGCACCCGGACGATCTCCTCGCCGGTGAGCCACCGCATCGTGTCGATCTCGTGGATGCCGGTGTCGTTGATCGCCATGTCCCACGTGTAGCGCTCCGGCACCGTGGGGTTGCGGTGCCGGTTGTGGACCATGAGCGTCTCCCCCACCTCGCCGGAGTCGAGGATTGCCTTCATCTGGCGGTAGGACTCGTCGAAGCGGCGCATGAACCCGACGGTGACGAGCTTGCGCCCGGCCCGCTGCTCGGCGTCCATGATGTTGAGGGCGCCCTGGGCGTCGGGCGTCATCGGCTTCTCGCAGAAGACCCGCTTGCCCGCCTCGATGCAGGCGATGACGTCGGCCTCGTGCGCCGGCCCGAACGAGCAGATCATCACCGCGTCGACGTCGGGGTCCGCGATGAGCTCGGCGCTGTCGGTGTACCCCTTGACGCCATACGTGCTGGCCACGGTCTTGACGTTGTCCTCCGCGATGTCGGAGATCGCCACGACCTCGCCGCCCGCGATCACGCTGCGGATGCGGTCGATGTGGGCCTGCCCCATGCCGCCGGGGCCGATCATGCCGATGCGCACAGTCATGTGAAGTCGTCTCTCTCTGCTAGTGGTTCGCTGTCTGGTTCGCAGCTCTGGTTCGCAGCTGTGGTGCGGGCTACCTGAGGCCGAGGCCGCAGGACGCGAGGTACTCCCGCGTCGCGATGGCGTTGGGCAGGGGGTAGGACGGGTCGCAGCCGTACATGTCCTGCTCGCAGATGACGTAGAGGTCCTTGTCGAGGCCGGCGAGGGCGTCGATCAGGGTCGGCATGTGCGGCTCGCCCTCCGGCGGGGCCACGGAGACACCCTTGTTGACGGCGGCCACGAACGGCCAGTCGTCGTCGTGCGCCTGCTTGACGATCTCGGGGTCCATCGCCTTGATGTGGACGTAGGAGATGCGCTCGGGGTAGCGGTTGATGAGGTCGACGCAGTCGCCCTGGCCGTAGACGATGTGGCCGGTGTCGAGGCAGAACCCGACATAGCTCGGGTCGGTGGCCTGGAAGATGCGGTCGATGTCCTGCGGCGTCTCGATGTGGGAATCGCCGTGCGGGTGCAGCACCATCTGCAGGCCGTAGTCCTCCTTCATCATCCGGCCGAGGCGGTCGGCGTTGGTGACGTAGAGGTCCCACGCCTCGCCCGTGAGGGTGCGCTCGTCGGTGAAGTCGCCGGTCTTCTCGTCGCGGAACATGGGGGGCAGGTGCACGACATACTCCGCGCCGACGGCGGCGTGCGTCTCCCCGATCGCGCGGAAGGTCCGCTCGGTGTCGGCCCAGGCCTCGGCCTTGTGCAGGATCCCCCAGCCCGTGCCGGCGACGACGCGGAAGCCGCGCTTGGCCATCTCGTCGGCGAGACGCTTCGGGTCGGTCGGGAAGTAGCCGAACGGCCCCGTCTCCATCACCGAGAAGCCGGCCTCGGCCATCTCGTCGAGGGCCTTCTCCCACGGGATCTGCTTGGGGTCCTCCGGGAACCACACGCCCCACTGGTCGGGGCAGACGCCGATGGTGAGCCTGGAGTAGCGAGGGTCGCTGGTGTTGCGCGACTTGTCGGTGCGGGACGGGTTCTCGGCCATGAGCTGTCCTCCCCGGGCTGCGGCCCGGTGTCGTGTCGTCGTTGACGCGGGCGCCGTCTCGCACCCGTGCGCCTCACGCTAGCCAGGCGCCTATGTCCTGTCAATAGATCAAACCCCTACCTCAGGTAGTCACATCCACCCGGGTTGGCACGCCAGGCCGACAGACCTACCTCAGGTAGTCACATCGGCCCGGGTTGGCACGCCAGGCCGATAGACCTACCCCCGGTAAAGGCATCGACCGGCCTTTGTTCGCCAGGCTGATGGACTCGAGCCCGGCTGATGTGTCCGGGCCCGGCCCAGACGGATCCGAGGGGGTGGCATCGACGCGAGGACGACGTGATGTCAGAATGTCAGAGCAAAGTCGCCATACGTCCAGCTCGACTCGACCCGACCGACCAAGGAGCGCATCGATGAGGATCGCCACCGCCCCCTGCAACTGGAACAACGGGGACATCCCGGACTTCCGGCCCTACACCGCGCCCGGCCAGATGATGGACGAGATGGTCGAGGCGGGCTACGTCGCGACGGAGTGGGGCCCCGGTATGCCGGACGACCCCGCCGTCGTGCGCTCGGAGATGTCACGGCGGGGGCTGGAGATGGTGGGGGCGTTCGTGCGCCTGGGCTACCGCGATCGCGAGCGCTGGGACGAGGCCGACGCCGCGGCCCTGGCCGTGGCCGAGCGCGTCAAGGCCGCCGGCGGATCGATCCTGGTGGCGGCCGAGCTCGGCGACGACCGCCGGGACGCCGAGGCCGGTCACGTCGACGAGGCTCGCGGCCTGACGGACGAGCAGTGGCGCAACCTCGCCGACGGCCTCGCCCACCTCGCGGATCTGCTCGAGCCCATGGGCATGCGCGTCGTCCTGCACAACCACGTCGGCACCTATGTCGAGACCGCCGCCGAGACGCGCCGCTTCCTCGACGAGACGGACCCCGCCAAGGTCGGCTGGTGCCTCGACGTGGGCCACCTCAAGTACGGCGGCGGCGACGCCCTCGACTTCCTGCCCACCTATGGCGACCGCGTCGCGCACGTCCACCTCAAGGACGTCGACCCCGAGGTGCTGCGCCGCGCCCAGGACGAGCAGTGGAGCTTCGGCGACGCGCTGCGCGGCATCATCTTCCCCGAGCTCGGGGACGGCCTCGTCGACATCGCGGGGGTCGTGCGGTGGCTCGGCGACCACGGCTACGACGGGTGGATCGTGCTCGAGCAGGACACCACGCACAAGCACCCCAAGGACGCGGCCCGCATCAACCGGGAGTATGTCGAGAAGCTCCTCGCCTGACCCCCGCCACCAGTCCGGTCACCCCCACCCCCGCCGTTGGTCACCCATGGCGTCAGGGGCTCCCCCAACCCCGACCGTTGGCCCCAATGGCGTCAAGGGTTCCCCGAACCCCGATCGTTGGTCACCAATGGCGTCAGGGCGGCCCTGTTGAACGATCCACAACGCCAATGGTGACCAAGGGCGGAGGGCGAGCGAAGATCGGGGCCATTTCTGGTTGCCCTGACCACCAGAACCCGCCCCGATCTCGGTCCCGCTCCCTTGCGCGGGGCCACCCCATCGCTGGGGAGGTTCGGTGCTGCCCTGGCGACACCGAACCTCCCCAGTGCCGGGGCGTTCAGGGGTTCCCGAGGACGGGCCGCCAGAGTGGTCACAGATCCGACATCAGCGGCCGTCGGGTGTCGGATCTGTGACCACTCTGGCGCTCTAGCCCTGCGGCGCTCTAGCCCTGCGGCGCCCTGGCCCTGCGGCGCTCTATCCCTGCGGTGCTCGTGCTCGTGTCGCGCGACGGGATCCCGCACCGCGCGAGGCGCCCGCCCCGCGTGGGGTCGGGCGCCTCGGCATACGGCATGAGCGGCAGGATCCGCCTGGCTTGGACACATCGACCTGGGGTGCCAACCCAGGTCGATGTGACTGCCTGAGGTAGGTCAGTCGTTCTGGGGGAAGCCGAGGTTGAGGCCGCCGTGCGACGGGTCGAGCCAGCGCGCCGTGACGGCCTTGGTCTTGGTGAAGAAGTGGACGCCCTCCATCCCGTGCGCGTGGGTGTCGCCGAACAGCGAGTTCTTCCACCCGCCGAAGGAGTAGTAGGCCATCGGCGTCGGGATCGGCACGTTGATGCCGACCATCCCGACCTGCACCTCGTTCTGGAAGCGACGCGCGGCACCCCCGTCGTTGGTGAAGATCGTCGTGCCGTTGCCGAACGGGTTGTCGTTGATGAGCTGCAGGCCCTCGTCATACGACTCGATCCGCACGACCGACAGCACGGGGCCGAAGATCTCGTCGGTGTAGATCGACATCGACGGCGTGACCTTGTCGAACAGCGTCGGCAGCAGGAAGAACCCGTCCTTGCTCCCGCCGACCCACTCGCCGTCCCGCCCGTCGACGACGAGCTCGGCGCCCTCGGCGACCCCCGCGTCGACGTAGCCGCGGACCTTGTCGAGGTGCGCCTTGGTGACCAGGGGCCCCATGTCGACGCCCTCGCCGTTGCCCTCACCCGTCGTGAGGGTGGCCATGCGCTCCTTGATCTTGGCGATGAGCTCGTCCGCGACCGAGTCGACGGCCAGCAGCGCCGAGATCGCCATGCAGCGCTCGCCGGCCGCGCCGAACCCTGCGTTGACCGCAGCGTCCGCGGCCAGGTCGAGGTCGGCGTCGGGCAGGACGAGCATGTGGTTCTTGGCGCCGCCGAGGGCCTGGACGCGCTTGCCCGCCGCGACGCCGCGCTCGTAGACGTAGCGCGCGATCGGCGTCGACCCGACGAACGAGATCGACTTCACGTCGGTGTTGTCGAGCAGCGCGTCGACGGCCTCCTTGTCGCCGTGGACGACGTTCATGACGTGGTCGGGCAGGCCGGCCTCGCGCCACAGGTCGGCGATGAGCCCGGTGGCGGTCGGGTCCTTCTCGGACGGCTTGATCACGACGGCGTTGCCGCAGGCGATCGCGACGGGCACGAACCACAGCGGCACCATCGCCGGGAAGTTGAACGGGCTGATGACGCCGACGACGCCGAGCGGCTGCAGGATCGAGTAGGCGTCGATCTTGGTCGAGACGTTCTCGGAGTAGCCGCCCTTCATGATGTGGCCGATGCCGCAGGCGAACTCGACGACCTCGAGGCCGCGGTTGATCTCGCCGACGGCGTCCGGATAGGTCTTGCCGTGCTCGGCGACGATGGCCTTGGCGATCTCGCCCTTGCGCGACTCCAGCAGCTCGCGGAAGGCGAACAGCACGCGGGTGCGCTTGGCGATGGAGGTCTGGCCCCACTCCTTGGCGGCCTCGGCGGCCTGGGCGACGACCTCGTCGACGAGCGCCTTGCTGGCCAGGTCGAGGGTGCCGGTGACCTCGCCGGTGGCGGGGTTGTAGACCTCGGAGGTGCGCTCGGCCGTGCCCTCCCACGAGGAGTGGCCGATGAGGTGGGTGATGCGCGTGGTCATGGGAGTGGTCCTTTGCTCGATGCCGTATGACGGGAAGCTGGGTGCGGGGTGCAGACCCGCCGGGGGTAAAGGCATCAGCCTGGCGAACGAAGGCCGGTCGATGCCTTTACCGGGGGTAGGTCAGGAGTAGGGGAGGCGGGGGTCGACGGACTGGGCGTCCCAGGTGCCGCGCACCCAGGCGTGGGAGGGGTCGTCGCAAATGAGCCAGGCGCGCTCGTCGCCGGGCCCGGCCATGACGTTGAGGTAGTACATGTCGTAGCCGGTCGGTGCCATCGCCGGCCCGTGCCAGCCGTGCGGCACGAGCACCACGTCGCCGGAGCGGACCTCCGCCAGCACGTCGATGGGGCGGTCGTCGGTGCCGTAGACGCGCTGGTAGCCGATCGGGTCCGGAGCGCCTGCGCCCCCGTCACGGCCTGGGCCGCCACCACGCTCGGTCTGCATCTCGAAGTAGTAGATCTCCTCGAGCGCCGTCTCCTCGCCCGAGCGTTCCTCGTCGTGCTTGTGCGGCGGGTAGGACGACCAGTTGCCGGCGGGCGTGACGACCTCGCAGGCGATGATCGAGTCGGCGTCCAGGACGTCCGGGGTGCCGAAGTTCTGCACCTGACGGCTGGCCTGCCCGGCCCCGCGCAGCTCGACCGGGATGTCGGCCTTGCGGAGATGTTTCACGGGGAACGACGTCCGCGCGGTCGCGTGGCACAGGGCGATCCGCCCACCCTGCGGCGCGGTGACGGTGAAGGTGGCCTCGCGCCCGACATACAGGCAGTCCGCCGGTCCGGCGAAGACCGAGGGTCGACCCTCCAGCTCGTATGCCGAACCTCCCGTCTCGACGACCGCCGCCTCGCAGGCGAGCGGCACGACGACGAACTCGTGCTCGCCGGTGGCGACCTCGCGGGACTCGCCGGGCTCGAGGTCGGCGACGAGCAGACCCGTGTGCGTCCAGCCGGGGTCGCCCGGTCGGATCCGCACGTGGTAGTCGTCGTCACCGGTGGTGGTGGCGGGCTTGAACCAGTCGCTCATCGTGCTCCTCCAGTGAGTGCGTGCCTGCCGGGGACAGCGTTGGTTGCAGGGGCGGGGTGGCTGCCAGGGGCCAGGTGGCTGCGGGCGGGGTCGTCGTGAACGAGGTGCGCGGCGACGTCGACCGCGGCGGCGACGTCCCCGTCGGGTGGGTAGAGCAGGGCGCGGCCCACGACGAGGCCGGCCGCGCTGGGGCAGGTGAGGGCGTCCGCCCAGGTGGCGTAGGTCTGCTCGGGGTCGGCGGTGGGGTCACCGCCGAGGAGCAGCACCGGCATGGTCGAGGCGTCCAGGACGCGGGCCATGTCGTCGACGACCGGCAGCTTGAGCCAGGTGCGGGCACTCGTGGCGCCCAGACCCGCGGCGACGTGGACGGACCGGATCACCGAGTCGGGGTCGAGGTGGTTGACCACCCGCCCGTCCGCGCCCCGCGAGGACCAGAACGGCTCGACCATCGCCATGAGCCCGGCGTCGGCGAGCTCCGTCACGGCGCGGGCGCTGGCCGCGAGGGTCGCCGCCGTGCCGTCGTCGGCGAGGTCGACGCGGGTCAGCATCTTGCCGCCGTCCAGCCCGCGCCGGGCCAGGTCGGCGGCGGCGTAGGCCGTGAACCGGTCGTCGAGCTCGAACGACGCGCCTTGCAGGCCACCGCGGTTCATGGAGCCGACGACGACCACGTCGTCGAGCAGGCCGAGCAGGAGCAGGTCCTCGAGGACGTCGGGGGTGCCGAGCACGCCGTCGACGCCGGGGCGTGACAGGGCCGTGGCGAGACGCTCCAGCGTGTCGGAGCGGCTGGCCATCGCCATACCGTCGTCGCGGACCCCGAGGGCGCCGCGAGCCGGGTGGTCGCAGGCGACCAGGAGCAGGCGGCCGTCGTCCCCGACGAGGGGGCGGCGCCGGCGGGCGGCCCACAGGTGGTCGATGCGCTCGGGCTCGCGCAGGCGGGTCGTGGTGAGGGCGCGGACGTCGACGCTGACGCGGTCCATCACTGGCCTCCTCGGCGTTCGGCGAGCAGCTGCTCGACCTCGGCGGGCGTGGGCATGGCCGTGGAGCACTCGAGCCGTCCGACGACGAGGGCCCCCGCGGCGTTGGCGAACCGCAGGATGCGCTCGAGCCCCCAGCCCTGGAGCAGTCCGTGGCAGAAGGCACCCCCGAAGGCGTCCCCGGCCCCGAGACCGTTGACCACGTCCATGAGGATCGGCGGGACCTCGACGCGCTCGTCGCGGGTCTTGGCCAGCACGCCCTTGGGTCCCTGCTTGACGACGGCGAGCTCGATGCCGCGCTCGAGCAGGGCGTCCGCGGCGCGCTCGGGGTCCTCCTCGCCGACCGCGACCCGGCACTCCTCGCGGTTGCCGACGGCGACGGTGCAGCGGTCGAGCACGGCCTCGACCTCGCGCGTGGCGGTGGCCTCGTCGGGCCAGAACATCGGGCGGTAGTCGAGGTCGAGCACGGTGTGGGTGCGCCGGTCGCGGGCAGCCCAGGCGGCGTGGTGGGCGTCGCGGCTCTGCTCGTGCGACAGCCCGGTCACCGTGGCCCAGAAGATGCGCGCGTCCGTGATGGCGTCGAGCGGCATCTCGTCGGCCTGCATCACGAGGTCCGGCGCCTGGGGGTAGCGGTAGAAGTAGAGCGGGAAGTCGTCCGGCGGGAACATCTCGCAGAAGGTCACCGGGGTCGGAAGGCCCTCGACGGGGGTGACGAAGCGATCGTCGACGCCGAGGCGCAGCAGCTCGCGGTGCACGAACCGCCCGAAGGGGTCGTCCCCGGTGCGGGTGATGACGGCGGAGCGGTGGCCGTGCCGGGCGCCGGCCACGGCCACGTTGGTGGCGCTGCCGCCGAGGAACTTGCCGAACGTCTCGACGTCCTCCAGCCCCACCCCGATCTGGTGGGGATAGATGTCGATGCCGACCCGTCCGATGGTCAGCACGTCGAACGGCTCGGGCCCGTCGGCCCGCTGGGGCCGCTCGGCGCTCGTCGCGTCGGAGGGTGCGTCAGCCATCACAATCCCTTGTGCGTCGGTGTCACGTCGGTGGGAACACGCCCAGCCTGCCTCAGCGCTCGCAACCCTGTCAAGGTTTGTTAGGACAAACGGACTTTAGTGAGTTGGTGACACTTTGACATATTGCTATTACCATCACGGACTGTGACCATTCAGCTCCCCGTGATGATCGACCGCACGAGCCCGGTGCCGTTGTACCACCAGCTCGCGCAACAGCTCACGGCGGCGATCGAGGGTGGCGCGCTCAAGCCCGGCGACGCGTTCGAGAACGAGCTGTCCCTCGCCGAGCGCCTCGACCTGTCCCGCCCCACGGTGCGCCGCGCCATCGGCGAGATGGTCGCCCGCGGCCTGCTGGTGCGCCGCCGCGGCATCGGCACGACGGTGGCCAACGAGGTCATCCACCGCCGTGACGAGCTCACCTCCCTCTACGAGGACCTCCAGCGCTCCGGCCGGGCCCCGATCACCAAGGTGCTCTCGTATGACGCAGAGGCCTACAGCGAGCGCGCGGCCGAGGCACTCGGCCTGCCCTCCGACACGCCCATGCTCTCCATCGAGCGGCTGCGCTATGCCGGCGACATCCCCCTGGCGCTGCTCCACAACTGGCTGCCGCCGCGCTTCGCCGACATCACCGAGGCCGAGCTGACCGAGCACAGCCTCTACGAGCTGCTGCGCGACCGCGGCGCCAAGATGGTCGTCGCCCAGCAGACCATCGGCGCCCGCTCCCCCGGTGGCCGCGAGCGCAAGCTGCTCGAGCTCGCCAAGTCCGACCCCCTGCTCACCATGACCCGCAAGGCGTATGCCGGCGACGGCGTGGCCGTGGAGTTCGGCGACCACTGCTACCGCGCCGACCAGTACGCCTTCGACATCACCGTGCACGAACGCTGACCCGCGGGGCCGCACCTCAGGATCGCGCTCGCGTCGACCTGTGTGCCACCGTCACGGTGACGGCGAGGTCGTCACACTCACGCCTCGTCCGGACCGCGTCGACCACCGCGGCCTCGACCTGATCGAGGCGCTCGGCCTGGGTGAACGCACCCGGCACCTCAGGCACCTCGACCGCCCACCAGGCGCCGGACCTGGATACTTCGGCGGTCACCTCCATGACCTGGCTCCCGTCTGATCGAAGACCGGATGAGCGGGTGGCTCGCCCCCCTCACGTCCGATGTCAGAGACTCACGACTACTGCTGCAACGATGGAACAGGTGATCGTGCCGCACATGACTGTTTTGGACCGCCGTGCAGTCGCGGGGTCATCCTCGGCATCCCCCGCCAACAGCTCGCCCATGATCAAGGCTGGTCTCCCACCACTGAGGACAATCAGGCAGAGGGAGAGGTCGGTGGCCTCACCCGGAGCATCGACGCATTGTCGGAGGGATCGGCGGAGTTGCGGATCGCAGCAGCGACGAAGAGCAGAACGAGACCGGCCACGCCTATGATCCGCGAACCACCATCTTGTAGCGTCCTGCGGTCCAAAGATCATGCGCAGTGAATAGCAAAGCTCCCCAAGACGAACCCTGGCGGGGTGTCGCGCCTGACGACAATCTTCAGTCATGGGCCCCGTTGCTGAGGGTCGATGACGTCGTCTGCCACGACCCGAGTTTGGTCATTTCGTTAGTGCGTGAGCCCGCCCCGGTGGATGGCCTTGAGGATGGCCTGCTTGTCGGC
>NZ_DCYC01000036.1:33515-41637 GCF_002330965.1 Arsenicicoccus sp. UBA2120 | reverse complement strand
CCAAAGATCGTGAGTGTTTGGTCCAAGAGCCTTGGACCAAACACTCACGATCTTTTGGCGTGGGGCGATCGGGTCAGCGCTTGTTGAACTCGTCCTGGATGCACTGCTGCATCTTGGTCGGGTCCTGGTCGTACTGCTGGCACTTCTCGGCGACGTCCGCGAAGGCGATCGTGAAGATCAGCATCGCGATGCCCATGAGGGTGCCGATGATGCCGAGGGTCAGGCCGGCCATCGACAGGCCCTTGCCACCGACGAGGCCCTGCTTGGCCTTCTTGTTGCCCATCACGCCGAGCACGATGGCGACGATGCCGGCGATCAGGCCCGGCCAGCCGCCGCAGCACGCCAGCGGGATCGACAGGATGCCGAGGATCAGGGCGATGATGCCGAGCACGTTCGTGCCCTGTGGCTGCGGGGCGTAGCCCTGACCGTAGGGCTGGTTGCCGTAGGGCGGCTGGCCGCCGTCATACGGCTGTCCGCCACCCACCGGCTGGGACGGCTGGCTCCCGTGGGGCTGGCTGCCGTAGGGCTGGCTCCCGTAGGCGCCGCCCGAGGCGGGACGCTCCGGCTCTCCGGCCGGCGGCGGCGGGTTCTGCGGGTTGTCGGTCATGGATTTCCCCTCTCGTCTGTGACAGAAGCGCCTGTCAAGGCGACGGTGCCACGCTAGCCGCCTGCTCGACGCGCCCCGGGGAGGTGTGCCGTGTGTCCGCCGGCCGTGGCCGTATCGTGGCCGTGTGCCGCAGACGTCCGCCCCGGCGCCCGCACGCTCGTCCTCCGAGCGCGGTCGGGTCGTGCTCGCCCTGCCGCTGGGGCTGCTGGCCGGCCAGGCGGTGGCCCTCGGTGCCCTCGCCGTCCGCGACCCGCACCGGCCGGGGTCCTGGGGCGGTTGCCCCTTCCTCGCCCTGACCGGGCTGCCGTGCCCCTGGTGCGGCGGGCTGCGCTCCGTCCACGACCTCGTCCACGGTGACGTCGTCGCCGCGCTGTCCTCCAACGCCCCCACCGTCCTCGCGGTCCTCGCCCTCCTGGCCGGCACCATCGCGTGGACGGTCGTGGCGTGGCGGGCCCGGCGGCGAGGGGCCGCCGACCCGGTCGTCATACGGCTCCAGGGGGCCCCCGTCGGGCGTTGGGTCGCGGCGGTGCTCCTGCTGTGGTGCGCCTTCGGCGTCGCCCGCTGGTGGGCGCCCCTGGCGTGGTGGCAGCCCTAGTCGACGCGTGGACGGATTCGGTGACCGCGCCGCGAGTGGCTAGCCTGAGCCCGTGGCTTCGGTACTCGACGACATCATCGGCGGCGTCCGCGAGGATCTCGCGCGCCGCCAGGCGCAGACCTCGCTGGACGCGCTGAAGGAGCGCGCCTCCCAGGTCGAGCCGGCCAAGGACGCCCGAGCCGCGCTGGCCCTGGGCCGCACCGCCGGGGTCCGGGTGATCGCCGAGGTCAAGCGGTCCAGCCCGAGCAAGGGGGCCCTCGCGCTCATCGCGGATCCGGGCGGGCTCGCGGCGGACTACGAGGCCGGCGGGGCCAGCGTCATCAGCGTCCTCACCGAGCAGCGCAGGTTCGGCGGCAGCCTGGCCGACCTCGACACGGTGCGGGCCGCCGTGGACGTGCCGGTGCTGCGCAAGGACTTCATGGTCGAGCCCTACCAGCTGTGGGAGGCGCGGGCGCACGGCGCCGACGTCATCCTGCTGATCGTGGCGGCGCTCGAGCAGTCCGTCCTGGTCTCGATGCGGGAGCGCGCCGAGTCCCTCGGCATGACCGCCCTGGTGGAGGTGCACGACGAGGACGAGGCCCGCCGGGCGCTGGACGCCGGGGCCAGGGTCGTCGGCGTCAACAACCGCAACCTCAAGACCCTCGAGGTCGACCGCTCCACCTTCGGACGCGTCGCCGCGCTGCTGCCCGACACGGTCGTGCGCGTCGCCGAGTCGGGGGTCCGCGGACCTCACGACGTCATGGACCTCGCTCGCGCCGGTGCCGACGCCGTGCTCGTGGGGGAGTCCCTCGTCACCGGGGGCAGCCCCCGGGACGCCGTCGCCGAGCTCATCGCCGCCGGCGCCCACCCGGCCCTGCGCCACTGACCCCCGGAGCCCCCATGGACGACTCGACCGAGACCCCCACCACCGCGCCGGACCAGCCGCGCGAGCCTCACCGCCCGCACCGGTCTCCCAGCGACGCCGGCCCGGGCGACCCGGTGGGCCGGTTCGACGACTTCGGCGGCCGCTACGTCCCCGAGGCGCTGGTCGCGGCGCTGGAGGAGCTCGACGAGCAGCGCCTCAAGGCCGCCCGCGACCCGGAGTTCCTCGCCGAGCTCGAACGGCTGCAGCGGACCTACACGGGCCGCCCGAGCATCATCACCGAGGTGCCGCGCTTCGCCGAGCACTGCGGGGGAGCGCGGGTCATCCTCAAGCGCGAAGACCTCAACCACACCGGCTCCCACAAGATCAACAACGTGCTCGGCCAGGCGCTGCTGACCCGGCGCATGGGCAAGACGCGCGTCATCGCCGAGACGGGGGCGGGCCAGCACGGCGTGGCCACCGCGACCGCGGCAGCGCTCATGGGGCTTGAGTGCGTCGTCTACATGGGGGAGCGGGACACCGAGCGGCAGGCCCTCAACGTCGCCCGCATGCGCCTCCTCGGCGCCACGGTCGTGCCCGTGACGCACGGCAGCCGGACGCTCAAGGACGCGGTCAACGAGGCCTTCCGCGACTGGGTCGCCAACGTCGCCACCACCCACTACGTCCTGGGGACGGTCACCGGGCCGCACCCCTTCCCGGAGATGGTCCGCGACTTCCACAAGGTCATCGGCGAGGAGGCCCGGGAGCAGGTCCTCGAGCTCGTGGGCCGGCTGCCCGACGCGGTCTGCGCCTGCGTGGGCGGTGGGTCCAACGCGATGGGCATCTTCCACGCGTTCGTGCCCGACCGCGACGTGCGGCTCGTCGGCCTGGAGGGCGGCGGCGAGGGCGTCGAGTCCGGACGTCACGCATCGCGGTTCGCCACCGGCACCCCGGGCGTGCTGCACGGCGCCTTCACCTACCTGCTCCAGGACGACGAGGGGCAGACCATCGAGTCGCACTCGGTCTCGGCCGGCCTGGACTACCCCAGCGTGGGACCCGAGCACGCGGCCCTGCACGCGTCCGGTCGTGCGGAGTACCACCCGATCACGGACGACGAGGCCATGGAGGCCTTCCGGCTGCTCACCCGCACCGAGGGCATCCTGCCGGCCATCGAGTCCAGCCACGCGCTCGCCGGCGCCATGAAGCTCGGGCGCGAGCTCGGGCCCGACGCCGTCATCCTCGTCAGCCTGTCCGGCCGCGGGGACAAGGACGTCGACAGCGCCGCCCGCTGGTTCGGGCTGATGGACGGCGAGGACTTCGCCCGCGCCGAGGAGATCAAGGCCTCCGAGCCGGTCGGCGACAACGAAGGAGTGGGCCAGTGAGCTCCCGCGTCACCGACGTCCTGCGGCGCTGCCGCGACGAGCACCGGGCCGCCCTCGTGGGCTACCTGCCCGTGGGCTACCCCGACGTCGACCGCTCGATCGAGGCCATGGTCGCCATGGTCGAGGCAGGCGTGGACATCGTCGAGGTCGGCATCCCCTACAGCGACCCGGTCATGGACGGCCCGGTCATCCAGGACGCCGCCGTGCAGGCCCTCGCGGGTGGGGTGCGGCTCGCCGACGCGTTCCGCGCGGTCCGGGCCATCACCGACGCCGGTGGCGCCGCGGTGTGCATGACCTACATCAACCCCGTGCTGCGGTATGGCGTCGACCGGTTCGCGGCCGAGCTCGCGGCGAACGGCGGCTCCGGGCTGATCACCCCCGACCTGATCCCCGACGAGGCCGGAGCCTGGATCGACGCCGCGGAGCGGCACGACCTGGACCGCATCTTCCTGGTCGCCCCCTCGTCCACCACCGAGCGCCTGGCGTCCACGTCCGCCGCCTGCCGCGGCTTCGTCTACGTCACCGCCCTCATGGGCGTCACCGGTGCGCGGGCGGCCGTCGGGCCCGAGGCGGCCCACCTGATCGAGCGCACCCGCGCCGTCACCGACACCCCGCTGTGCGTGGGGCTCGGCGTCTCCACCCGCGAGCAGGCGGCTCAGGTCGCGGCCTACGCGGACGGGGTCATCGTCGGGTCGGCGCTCGTCCGCGCTCTCGGCGAGGGTGTCGAGGAGCTGCAGGGCGTCGTCCGCGAGCTGGCGGCCGGCGTCCGGGAGGGCGGCCGATGAGGACCCGCGGCGTGAGCGAGTGGGTGGGCCTCGTGGCCCGCCTCGTGCTGGGCGTCGTCCTCGTCGTGTCGGGCTACCTGAAGGTCGGCTCTCTCGAGTCCTCCGCCGAGGCGGTGCGGGCGTTCAAGATCCTGCCCTACGACCTGGCCAACCTGGTGGGCTACGTCCTGCCGGTGCTGGAGCTCGCCATCGGTGCGTTGCTCGTGCTCGGGCTGTTCACGCGGATCGCCGGGATCGCCGGGGCCCTGCTCATGGTCGCCTTCCTGATCGGCATCGTGAGCGTGTGGGTGCGTGGCATCTCCATCGACTGCGGCTGCTTCGGCGGGGGTGGCGTCGTGGCGCCCGAGGACACCAACTACCTGTGGGACGTCGTGCGTGACGTCGGGCTGCTGCTCTGCGGCGTGTGGCTCGCCGTCCGACCACGCACCCCTGCGAGCATGGACCGATGGCTCTTCGGAGCCCCGACCACACACTGATCGAGGAGCACCACCGATGAGCACGAGCTACGAGGAGCGGCGCCGCAAGGCCCAGGCCGCGGCCCCCAGGAACAACAAGGGCAAGGTCGTCGCGGCCGCCGCGCTCGTCGCGCTGCTCGTCCTGGTCGCCGTCGGCTGGGCGATCTGGTCGCAGCAGTCCCACAAGAGCGAGGTGGCGCAGAAGATCGCCAACGCCTCGACGCCCCCCAACGCGACCGCGGACGGCGGCGGGATCGTCGCCAACCCCGGCAAGGCCAAGGCCGGAGCGCCCACCCTCGTGATCTACGAGGACTTCCAGTGCCCGATCTGCAAGCAGGTCGAGGACGCCGTCGGCCCGACGGTGACGAAGCTGTCGGACGAGGGCAAGATCAAGCTCGAGTACCACCTGCGCAGCTTCCTGGACGAGAACATCAAGCGCGCGATGCCCACCGTCCCCAACCCGGACTCCTCCCTGCGCTCCGCCGCGGCCGCGAGCTGCGCCGACGCGGCCGGGAGCTTCAAGGCCTACCACGACGTGGTCTTCAAGCATCAGCCCGAGGAGGGCAAGGGCTACACCGACCAGCAGCTGCGGGTCGACCTCGCCCAGGAGGCGGGACTCTCCGGTGACGCGCTCGACGGGTTCCAGAGCTGCGTGCAGGACAAGAAGATGATCGGCTTCGCGACCAAGATGGAGCAGGTCGGCCAGCAGAAGGGCAACACCGGCACGCCGCAGTACCTCCTGAACGGCAAGGAGATCCCCTTCCAGACCTTTGCCCAGGATCCGGCCAAGCTCGAGCAGGCCGTCGCCGCGGCGACCAAGTGACGATGCTCCTCCCGACCGAGATCCCCAGCCCCACCCAGGGCGTCTGGTACCTCGGGCCGGTGCCCCTACGGGCCTATGCCCTGTGCATCCTCGCGGGGATCCTGGTCGCGGTGTGGCTGACGCAGCGGCGTCTCGCGGCGCGTGGCGGGGACCCCGAGCGCGTCATCGACGTGGCGATGTGGGCCGTGCCGTTCGGCATCGTCGGCGGGCGGCTCTACCACGTGATCTCCTCGCCCCAGGCCTACTTCGGCGAGGGCGGCAATCCCGTCGACGCCCTCAAGATCTGGAACGGCGGCCTCGGCATCTGGGGCGCCGTCGCCCTGGGCGCGCTCGGAGCGTGGATCGGTTGTCGTCGCAGCGGCGTGTCCTACCTCGACTTCGCGGACGCCCTCGCGCCGGGCCTGATCATCGCCCAGGCCATCGGGCGGTGGGGCAACTGGTTCAACAACGAGCTGTATGGCGGACCCACCGACCTGCCCTGGGCGCTGCAGATCCACGAGTGGGACGCCACGACGGGGGAGGCCGTGCGGGACGCGGGGGGCCAGGCGGTCGTCCTCGGCAGTTACCACCCCACGTTCCTCTACGAGTCGCTGTGGTGCCTCGGGGTGGCGGCGCTGCTCGTGTGGGCGGACCGACGGTTCCGGCTGCGCCCCGGCCAGGTGTTCGCGCTCTACGTCATGGGCTACACGCTGGGCCGGGTATGGATCGAGATGATGCGCGTCGACGAGGCCAACCGCGTGCTCGGGCTGCGGCTCAACGTGTGGACCAGCCTCCTCGTCTTCGCGTTCGGTCTGGCCTGGTTCGTCCTGGCTCGCCGACGGTCGCGAACCGTCTCGACGACCGACCCGATGGAATCTCATACTTCGGAATGAATAACGAGTCCCTCCCCGGTGGGGGGCACTCTTTCACCCGTGTCTCTGCGTGGCCACCGCCGTCCCCGCAGCGATGCCTCATGACCCGACGGCACCCGCCGTCCGGCCCAGCACGGAGGACGGTGATCACCTGATGTCCCAGTCGTCTGCGACGTCCGCGAACCCCCCAAGCACCCAGGTCCCCCCGACGTTCGCGCGCTTCGGCGCCCAGCCCTCGGACCAGGGTCTCTACCGCTCGGACAACGAGCACGACGCCTGCGGGGTCGCCATGGTGGCCACCCTGCGCGGCACCGCCGGTCACGACATCGTCGACCAGGCCCTGCTGGCCCTCACCAACCTGGAGCACCGCGGCGCCACCGGCGCCGACCCGCTCGTGGGCGACGGCGCCGGCATCCTCACCCAGGTGCCCGACGAGTTCCTCCGCGGCGTCGCGGACTTCCCGCTCCCCGCCGCCGGCACGTATGCCGTGGGCACGGCCTTCCTGCCCCAGGACGAGGCCGAGCGGGCCGAGGCCGTCCGCACGATCGAGCACATCGCCTCGGAGGAGAACCTCAAGGTCCTCGGCTGGCGCGAGGTGCCGGTCGAGCCCGGCTGCGTCGGCCAGGTCGCCCGCGACTGCATGCCCCACTTCGCCCAGCTGTTCGTCTCCGACATCACCGGTCGCCGACAGGGCCTCGAGCTCGACCGGCTGGCGTTCTGCCTGCGCAAGCGCGCCGAGCACGAGGCGCACGTCTACCTGCCGTCGCTGTCCGCGCGCACCCTCGTCTACAAGGGCATGCTCACCACCGCGCAGCTCGAGCAGTTCTACCCCGACCTGTCGGACGAGCGGTTCGCCACGTCGCTGGCCCTGGTGCACTCGCGGTTCTCGACCAACACCTTCCCGTCCTGGCCCAAGTCGCACCCCTACCGATACATCGCCCACAACGGCGAGATCAACACCGTCAAGGGCAACCGCAACTGGATGCGCACGCGCGAGTCGATGCTGCGCAGCGACGTCATCCCGGGCGACCTCGAGCGCCTCTACCCGATCTGCACGCCGGACGGGTCGGACTCCGCGTCCTTCGACGAGGTCCTCGAGCTGCTGCACCTCGGTGGCCGGTCCCTGCCGCACGCCGTGCTGATGATGATCCCCGAGGCGTGGGAGAACCACGCCGAGATGGACCCCGCCCGCAAGGCCTTCTACGAGTTCCACTCGATGTTCATGGAGCCCTGGGACGGGCCCGCCTGCGTGACGTTCACCGACGGCTCGCTGGTCGGAGCGGTGCTCGACCGGAACGGCCTGCGGCCTGGCCGGTACTGGGTCACCGACGACGGTCTGGTCGTCCTGGCCTCCGAGTCCGGCGTCCTGCCCCTGGACGAGCAGCACGTGGTCCGCCGCGGGCGCCTGCAGCCGGGCCGGATGTTCCTCGTCGACACCGAGGCCGGCCGGATCGTCGAGGACGACGAGATCAAGTCCACGCTCGCCGCCGAGAAGCCCTATGCCGAGTGGCTCGAGGCCGGCGTCATCAAGCTGTCCGACCTGCCCGAGCGCGAGCACATCGTGCACACCGCGGCCTCGGTCACGCGTCGTCAGCAGACCTTCGGCTACACCCTCGAGGAGCTGCGGATCCTGCTGACCCCCATGGCGATCAACGGAGCCGAGGCCCTCGGGTCGATGGGCACCGACACCCCCATCGCCGTGCTCTCCAGCCGGCCGCGCATGCTGTTCGACTACTTCACGCAGCTGTTCGCGCAGGTCACCAACCCGCCGCTCGACGCGATC
>NZ_DCYC01000036.1:0-33292 GCF_002330965.1 Arsenicicoccus sp. UBA2120 | reverse complement strand
GTGCCGAGCGCCACCCAGGCCCGCCAGGTCGAGCTGTCCTTCCCCGTGATCGACAACGACGAGCTCGCCAAGATCGTCCACATCAACGCCGACGGCAACCTGCCCGGCTACGCCACCCACGTCGTCCGCGGCCTCTACCGCGTCGACGAGGGCGCCGAGGGCCTGCGGGCCCGGCTCGAGGAGATCTTCGCCGAGGTCACGGCGGCCATCCGTGGCGGCGCGCGGTTCGTCATACTGTCCGACCGCGACTCCGACCGCGAGAACGCACCGATCCCGTCGCTGCTGCTCACCTCGGCCGTCCACCACCACCTGATCCGCGAGAAGCTCCGCACCGAGGTGGGCCTGGTCGTCGAGGCCGGGGACGTCCGCGAGGTGCACCACGTCGCGCTGCTCGTGGGCTACGGCGCCGCCGCGATCAACCCCTACCTCGCGATGGAGTCCGTCGAGGTCCTGGTGCGCCAGGGCATCATCGAGGGCGTCACCCCCGAGCAGGCCGTCAAGAACCTCATCAAGGCGCTCGGCAAGGGCGTGCTCAAGGTGATGTCCAAGATGGGCATCTCGACCGTCGCGTCCTACCGAGGGGCGCAGGTCTTCGAGG
Organism: Arsenicicoccus sp. UBA2120; assembly: GCF_002330965.1. Lineage (NCBI taxonomy): Bacteria > Bacillati > Actinomycetota > Actinomycetes > Micrococcales > Intrasporangiaceae > Arsenicicoccus > Arsenicicoccus sp. UBA2120. Next base: position 32,694 of record NZ_DCYC01000036.1, on the reverse strand, counting down.
CCATCGGCCTGTCCCAGGAGCTCGTCGACACCTACTTCACCGGCACGGTCAGCCAGCTCGGCGGCATCGGTCTCGACGTCGTGGCCGACGAGGTGGCCGCGCGCCACGTCACGGCCTACCCCGTCGACGGCGTCCGCCAGGCGCACCGCACCCTGCCCGTCGGTGGCGAGTACCAGTGGCGCCGCGAGGGCGAGCCGCACCTGTTCGACCCCGAGACGGTGTTCCGCCTGCAGCACTCGACGCGCGAGCGGCGCTACGACATCTTCAAGCAGTACACCCAGCGCGTCGACGACCAGGCCCAGCGCCTGATGACGCTGCGCGGGCTGTTCGACCTCGCCTCCGACCGGCCCTCGATCCCCGTCGAGGAGGTCGAGCCGATCAGCGAGATCGTCAAGCGGTTCTCCACCGGGGCGATGAGCTACGGCTCGATCTCCAAGGAGGCGCACGAGACCCTCGCGATCGCGATGAACCGCCTCGGCGCCCGCTCCAACACCGGCGAGGGCGGCGAGGACGTCGACCGGCTGATGGACCCCGAGCGGCGCAGCGCGATCAAGCAGGTCGCGTCCGGCCGGTTCGGCGTCACCAGCCTCTACCTCACCGAGTCCGACGACATCCAGATCAAGATGGCGCAGGGCGCCAAGCCCGGCGAGGGTGGTCAGCTGCCCGGCCACAAGGTCTACCCGTGGGTGGCCCGCACCCGGCACTCCACCCCGGGCGTCGGCCTGATCTCACCCCCGCCGCACCACGACATCTACTCGATCGAGGACCTGGCCCAGCTGATCCACGACCTCAAGAACGCCAACCCGCAGGCCCGCGTCCACGTCAAGCTCGTCTCCGAGATCGGCGTCGGCACGGTCGCGGCGGGCGTGTCCAAGGCGCACGCCGACGTGGTGCTGGTCTCCGGGCACGACGGCGGCACGGGCGCCTCGCCGCTCACGTCGCTCAAGCACGCCGGTGCGCCGTGGGAGATCGGCCTGGCCGAGACCCAGCAGACGCTGGTGCTCAACGGCCTGCGGGACCGGATCGTCGTGCAGACCGACGGCCAGCTCAAGACCGGGCGCGACGTCGTCGTGGCCGCGCTGCTGGGGGCCGAGGAGTTCGGCTTCGCCACCGCCCCGCTGGTCGTGTCCGGCTGCATCATGATGCGCGTCTGCCACCTCGACACCTGCCCGGTCGGCGTCGCCACGCAGAACCCCGAGCTGCGGGCGCGGTTCTCCGGCAAGCCCGAGTTCGTCGAGACCTTCTTCGAGTACATCGCGCAGGAGGTCCGCGAGCTGCTCGCCGAGCTGGGCTTCCGCACGATCGAGGAGGCCATCGGCCAGACGGGCGTCATCAACACCCGCAAGGCGATCGACCACTGGAAGGCCAGCGGGCTCGACCTGTCGCCGGTCCTCGCGGAGGCCGTGCCGCTGGACGGCGCCGCGCGCCACCAGACCCACGAGCAGGACCACGGCCTGCAGCACGCGCTCGACAACGAGCTGATCGAGCGGGCACGCACGGCGATCGACGGCGGCGAGCCCGTGTCCTTCGACGCGCAGGTCCGCAACGTCAACCGCACGGTCGGCACCATGCTCGGCAACGCGGTCACGCGGGCCAACCCGCACGGCCTGCCGGACGGGACGATCACGGTCCGGCTGCACGGCTCGGCCGGGCAGTCCCTCGGGGCCTTCCTCCCCGGCGGCGTGACCCTCCAGCTCTTCGGCGACGCCAACGACTACGTCGGCAAGGGCCTCTCCGGCGGCCGCGTGGTCGTGCGACCGGGGGAGCAGAGCGCGCTGGTCGCCGAGGACAACGTCATCGCCGGCAACGTCATCGGCTACGGCGGGACGACCGGCGAGGTCTTCCTCCGCGGCACGGTGGGCGAGCGCTTCTGCGTCCGCAACTCCGGCATCACCGCCGTCGTCGAGGGCGTGGGCGACCACGGCTGCGAGTACATGACCGGCGGCATGGCGATGATCCTCGGCGAGGCGGGCCGCAACTTCGCGGCCGGCATGTCCGGCGGCGTCGCCTACCTGCTCGACGCGCGCACCGACCGGGTCAACACCGAGCTCGTCGACGTGCTGCCGCTGCGCGACCTGGACAAGCCGGTGGTCGAGGGCCTGCTCCGCGACCACCTGCGCTGGACCGACTCCACGGTGGCCGCGGCCCTGCTGGAGGACCTCGAGGCGGCCTACGCCCGCTTCACCCTGGTGCTGCCCCGCGACTACCAGCGCGTGCTGGACGTCCGTGCCCAGGCCGAGACCGAAGGACTGGACCTCGAGGGCGACGAGGTCTGGGACCGCATCATGGAGGCTTCTCGTGGCTGACCCTCGTGGATTCTTGAAGAACCGCCAGCGGGAGCTGCCCCAGCGGCGCCCGGTGCCGGTGCGCATCCAGGACTGGAAGGAGGTCTACGAGGCGCAGCCCGTGGACCAGCTCCAGCGACAGGCGGGCCGCTGCATGGACTGCGGCATCCCCTTCTGCCACAGCGGGTGCCCGCTCGGCAACCTCATCCCCGAGTGGAACACCCAGGCCTGGCGCGGTGACTGGCGCGACGCCATCGACCGGCTGCACGCGACCAACAACTTCCCGGAGTTCACCGGCCGCCTGTGCCCGGCCCCCTGCGAGACGGCCTGCGTCCTCGGCATCAACCAGGACCCGGTGACCATCAAGCAGATCGAGGTCACCACCGTCGAGCGGGCCTTCGAGGCCCAGCGCGTCGACCCGCAGCCGCCGGAGCGGCTGTCGGGCAAGCGCGTGGCGGTCGTCGGGTCCGGCCCGGCCGGCCTCGCGGCGGCCCAGCAGCTGACCCGCGCCGGCCACACCGTCGCGGTCTACGAGCGCGCCGACAAGCCCGGCGGTCTGCTGCGCTACGGCATCCCCGAGTTCAAGATGGAGAAGGCCGTGCTCGACCGGCGGCTCAACCAGATGACCCAGGAGGGCACCGTCTTCCGCTCCGGCGTCAAGGTCGGCGAGGACCTGACCGGCCAGCAGCTGCGCGAGCGCTTCGACGCCGTCGTGCTGGCCATCGGGTCGACGGTGCCGCGCGACCTGCCGGTCCCGGGGCGCGAGCTCGGCGGCATCCACCAGGCCATGGACTTCCTGCCCCCGGCCAACCGCGTGGCCCTCGGCCAGCAGGTCCAGGGACAGGTCACGGCGGAGGGCAAGGACGTCGTCATCATCGGCGGCGGTGACACCGGCGCCGACTGCCTCGGCACGTCCATCCGCCAGGGCGCCCGCTCGGTCACCAGCCTGGAGATCATGGGCCGTCCCGGCGAGCTGCGCCCCGCCAACCAGCCCTGGCCGACCTATCCCATGCTCTACCGCGTCGCCAGCGCGCACGAGGAGGGCGGCGACCGCGTCTACGCCGTCAGCACCAAGGAGTTCGTGGGCGACGACGACGGCAACGTCGCGGGCCTGCGGATCACCGAGGTCGAGATGCGCGACGGGCGGTTCGAGGAGGTCGAGGGCAGCGAGCGCGTCATCCCCGCGCAGCTGGTGCTGCTGGCGATGGGCTTCCTCGGCCCGCAGCGCGAGGGCCTCGTCGACCAGCTGGGCGTGGCCCTGGACGAGCGTTCCAACATCCGTCGCGACGCCAGCTTCATGACCTCGGTGCCCGGGGTCTTCGTGGCGGGCGACGCGGGCCGCGGCCAGTCGCTCATCGTCTGGGCGATCGCCGAGGGGCGCAGCGCCGCGCAGGGCGTCGACGCCTACCTCACCGGCGGGACCTCGCGCCTGCCGCGGCCGGTCGAGCCCACGGACCGACCTCTGGTGGTCTGACCTCACCCACCACACACAGGCAGCCGTATGCCGCCCGCCCGACGTACGCCGGGCGGGCAGCATACGGCTGTCTGCAGGGGCAGCGCGCGACCGCGCCGGCCACCTCGCCGCCGGCCGCAGGATGGCTCTGTGGCGCACGCCACTGCACTAGGATGGAGGTCATGCGCCGAGCCAAGATCGTCTGCACCATCGGGCCGGCCACATCCTCCATCGAGCAGATGCGCAAGCTGGTTGCTGCCGGGATGGACGTGGCTCGCCTCAACTTCTCCCACGGGTCGCACGAGGACCACCAGCAGGTCTACGCCAACGTCCGGGCCGCGTCCGACGAGGTCGGCCGCGCGGTGGGCACCCTGGTCGACCTGCAGGGCCCCAAGATCCGCACCGGACGGTTCGCCAACGGCCCCATCCTCCTGACCAAGGGTGACCGGTTCACGATCACGACCGATGACGTCCAGGGCGACCAGGATCGCGTCGGCACGACCTACAAGGGTCTCCCGGGCGACGTGTCCGTGGGGGACCGCCTCCTGATCGACGACGGCAAGGTCGGCCTGCGCGCCGTCGAGGTCACCGACACCGACGTGGTCACCGAGGTCGTCGAGGGTGGCTTCGTCTCCAACAACAAGGGCATCAACCTGCCCGGCGTCGCCGTGAGCGTCCCGGCCCTGTCCGACAAGGACGAGGCCGACCTGCGGTTCGCCCTGCGGCTCGGCTGCGACATTGTCGCCCTGTCCTTCGTGCGCTCCGCCGCCGACGTCGACGACGTCCACCGCATCATGGACGAGGTCGGCCGGCGCGTCCCCGTCATCGCCAAGATCGAGAAGCCCCAGGCGATCGACAACCTCGAGGAGATCGTCCAGCGCTTCGACGCCGTCATGGTCGCCCGCGGCGACCTCGGCGTGGAGCTGCCGTTCGAGGAGGTCCCGATCGTGCAGAAGCGCGCGATCGAGCTGTGCCGCAAGTACGCCCGCCCCGTCATCGTCGCCACCCAGGTCCTCGAGTCGATGATCGAGAACTCCCGGCCGACCCGCGCCGAGGCCTCCGACTGCGCCAACGCCGTCCTCGACGGCGCCGACGCGATCATGCTGTCCGGCGAGACCTCGGTGGGCAAGTGGCCGATCGAGACCGTCCAGGCCATGGCCCGGATCATCGAGTCGACCGAGGAGCACGGCCTGTCCCGCGTGCTCCCGACGCCCGAGCCGCGCTGGCACGTGGGCGACGCGGTCACGCAGGCCGCTGTCGACGTCGCGCGTCACCTCGACGTGCGCTACCTGGTCACCTTCACCCAGTCCGGCAAGTCCGCGCGCCTGCTGTCCCGCCTGCGCTGCAGCATCCCGGTGCTGGCCTTCAGCCCGGAGCAGGCGACGCGGTCGCAGCTGTCGTTGTCGTGGGGCGTCGAGACCTTCCTCGTGCCCGACGCGAGCCACACGGACGAGATGGTCATGCAGGTCGACCTGGCCCTGCTGGCCGCCGGCCGCGTCGAGGAGGGCGATTACGTCGTCATCGTCGCCGGCACGCCGCCGGGCGTCCAGGGCTCGACCAACTCCGTGCGCGTGCACCGCATGGGCGACTCCATCAACCACCGGATGGGCCGCACCCTCGACGAGACGCCAGCCTGACGGTGGGGTGCCCGCCCGCCCGTGCCGACCGGCGACCATCGGCCGGTAGCATGGGCGGGCACCTCGCCGGGGTGGTGGAATGGCAGACACAGAGCACTCAAAATGCTCCGCTCGCAAGGGCGTGCGGGTTCGAGTCCCGCCCTCGGCACCAGCCCTCGTCACCAGGGCCTCCCAGGTCGCCCCGGTCGCCTGCGTACGACTAGAGTGACGGGGTGACTGAGCACCCCATGACGACCGGCCGCCGCATCCTCGTCGCCGAGGACGAAGCCCTCATCCGACTCGACCTGGTGGAGATGCTCCGCGACGCGGGCCACGAGATCGTCGGCCAGGCCAGCAACGGCGAGCAGGCCGTGGAGCTCGCGGCCGAGCACAAGCCGGACATCGTCATCATGGACGTCAAGATGCCTGTCCTGGACGGGATCTCGGCGGCGGAGCAGATCGGCAACGCCAAGATCTGCCCGGTCGTGATGCTCACGGCGTTCAGCCAGACCGAGCTCGTGGAGCGCGCTCGTGACGCAGGTGTCATGGCCTACATCGTCAAGCCGTTCACCGCGGCGGACCTCGCCCCGGCGATCGACATCGCGGTCTCGCGCTGGGCCGAGTACCAAGCGCTGGAGTCCGAGATCGCCGACCTGTCCGAGCGGCTCGAGACCCGCAAGTCCGTCGACCGGGCCAAGGGCGTGCTGATGGCCAAGCTCAAGCTCAGCGAGGCCGACGCCTTCCGGTGGATCCAGAAGACCGCGATGGACCGCCGCATGGGCATGAAGCAGGTCGCCGACGCGGTTATCACCGGCATGGGCGACGACAAGGCCAAGAAGTAGCCCCACGACCTCAAAGATCGTGAGGGTCTGGTCCACGATTCTTGGACCAAACCCTCACGATCTTGTGGTTCTTAGGGGAGGGGACGGGCTGCCGGGTCAGCGGAGCGCGACCACCAGCTGGGTGAGCAGCGGGGCGACCACGAGGGCCGGGAGCAGGTCCCCGACGGGGATCTCCCGGATCCGCAGCAGCCGCAGCGCGATCGCGACCAGCAGCAGGCCGCCCGTGGCGGTGAGCGCCGCGATGTGGGCCTCCGGCAGGACCGAGCCCAGCAGGACGCCGACGATCGTCAGGGCGCCCTGCACGACCGCCACGGAGACGGCCGACAGCAGCACCCCGATCCCGAAGGTCGAGGCGAACGCCAGCGCGGCGAAGCCGTCCAGGACGGACTTGAGGGCGAGCTGGTCGATGCCCCGGCCGAGGCCGTCGTTGAGCGATCCCAGGATGGTGAGCGGCCCGACGCAGAAGAGCAGGCTCGCCGTCAGCCAGCCCTCGATGAACCGCTCGCGCTCCGCGTGGGCCTGAGCGCCGTCGCCGTCCGCCGCCGGAGTGCTGCGGTGGACGCGACGCTGGACCGCTCCGGCCAGGCCCTCCAGGCGCCGCTCGATGTGCAAGGCCGAGCCCAGGATCGCGCCCAGCAGCAGCGAGCCGAGGACGATGAGCATGGGGGCGCCAGACCCCACGGCGTCGGTCAGGCTGGCTGAGGTGACCTCCCAGGCCGACAGCAGCGCCATCAGCAGCGTCGTGAGGCCGAGGCAGTCCGTCACGATCGACCGGGTGCGCTCGGGCAGCCGGTTGCCGATCATCATGCCGAGGGTGGCTCCGAGGACGACGGCGACGACGTTGACGACCGTGCCGAGGCCGGGAAAGGCAGCGTTCATAGGCGCAGAGTAGGCGTCCGGTCGCAGGCGGTGGGCGACGGACCGGCCTCTGGGCCCGGCAGAATCGATCGGGGCCACCCCGGCTATCCAAACCACGAGGGGCCGTGCCATATTCTCCGTGGAGAGTGCTTCGGGGGAGGCATGAGCCACCTGTTCGTCCCGGCGATTCCCTGGAGGTTTCTCATGGCACGGTCGTGGACCGTCGCGCGGCTGGTCGGGCCCGAGGACTGGGCCGGTGTGCACCGTCTGTGGACCGAGGCCCTGGCCGACGCAACGCCGACCGGCGACGCCACCGGTCGCCAGGTGGGTGCGGAGCGCCTCGAGCAGGTGCTCAGCCGCCCGGGGGTCACGACCCTCGTCGCGGAGCATGACGACGACCTGGTCGGGCTCATGGTCGCCACGAGCGATCCCCTCAGCGCGCTGACGGACTCGGCCTGCGTCACGGTCGAGATCCTCTACGTCACCCCGGCCCGTCGGGGACGCGGCGTCGGCCACCTGCTCCTCGCCAAGGCGGCGCTGCTGGCCGAGCAGACCGGCGCCACGCACGTCGTGTGCAACGTCCCCAGCCAGTCGCGCGACCTCAACCGGTTCTTCGCCCGCATGGGGTTCGCCTCGACCGTCACGCGGCGCATCACCTCACCGGCAGCCCTGCGTCGGCGCCTGAGCGGCGAGGAGGGCCGCCCCTTCGACAAGGTCCTGGCCCGGCGCCGCTCGCTGCGGGCCCGGACCGGCCTCACCCAGCCGCTCGAGATCGTCCAGCCCCGCGCCAGCGCGTCCTGATGCATCCGTCCTGACGGGCGATCCCTGACGAGGTGGGCGTGACGCGGCTCAGGCCTCGTCGCGCAGGGCGCAGGTGATCCGCGAGGTGCAGACGCGTCGCCCCTGCTCGTCGCTGATCACGACGTCGTAGCACGCCGTCGTCCGGCCGACGTGCACCGCGGTGGCGACCCCGTTGACCGCTCCCGATCGCACCGACCGGTGGTGCGTGGCGTTGATGTCGACGCCCACGGCATACCGGCCCGGTCCTGCGGCCAGCATGGCCGCGATGCTGCCGAGGGTCTCGGCAAGGACCACCGAGGCACCCCCGTGGAGCAGGCCGTAGGGCTGCGTGTTGCCCTCGACGTCCATCGTGCCGCAGCAGCGCTCGGCCGACGCCTCGGTCAGCTCGATCGCCATCCGCTCGATCAGCGTGCCGCGACCCGCGTCCCGGAGCTGGTCCAGAGGGGTGGGCTGGTCGGACTCGGTCGCTGTTGCCGGTGTGTCGGTCATACGGCCTAGGCTGCCATGCGTGACGCGACTTCTGCTCCTCGACGGACACTCCCTGGCCTACCGCGCGTTCTTCGCCCTGCCGGCCGAGAACTTCTCGACGACGACGGGCCAGACCACCAACGCCGTCTACGGCTTCACCTCGATGCTGATCAACCTGCTGCGTGACGAGGAGCCGACGCACGTCGCCGTCGCCTTCGACCTGTCCCGCCAGACCTTCCGCACCGAGGCCTACGCGGACTACAAGGCGGGCCGCGCCAAGACGCCGGACGAGTTCAAGGGCCAGGTGTCGCTGATCCAGGAGGTGCTGGACGCGATGCGCATCCCGCACGTGCAGGTCGAGGGCTTCGAGGCCGACGACATCATCGCGACCCTCACGACGCAGGCGGCCGCCGCCGGCCTCGACGAGGTGGTGATCTGCTCGGGCGACCGGGACGCCTTCCAGCTCGTCGACGAGCGCACCACCCTGCTCTATCCCGTGCGCGGCGTCTCCGAGGTCTGGCGGATGGACCCCGCGGCCGTCGAGGCCAAGTACCTCGTGACCCCCGAGCGCTACAGCGACCTGGCGGCCCTGGTGGGTGAGACCTCCGACAACCTCCCGGGCGTGCCGGGGGTCGGGCCCAAGACCGCGGCCAAGTGGATCACGCAGTATGGCGACCTCGCGGGGATCGTCGAGCACGTCGGTGAGATCAAGGGCAAGGCGGGGGAGTCGTTGCGCGCCCACCTCGACCAGGTCCTGCGCAACCGGCAGCTCAACCAGCTGGTGCACGACGTCGACCTGCCGTTCGGCATCGACGACCTGCAGCGCGCCAACTGGGAGCGCGACGAGGTCCACCAGGTCTTCGACGGCCTGGAGTTCCGGGTGCTGCGCGACCGCCTCTTCGCCACCGTGGAGTCGGCCGAGCCGGAGGCGGAGTCGGGCTTCGACCTCGACGGGGCCGTCCTGGACGTCACCGAGGTCGCGGAGTGGCTGCAGAGCCACGGCCGGTCGGGGACCGTGGGCCTCGTCGTCGACGGTCGGTGGGCCCGCGGCACCGGAGACGTCGAGGGGGTGGCGCTCGCCGCGGAGGACGGGGCCGGCGCCTACCTCGACGTGGCGTCGCTCACCCCGGACGCCGAGGGCGCCCTCGGCGCCTGGCTGGCCGACGCGTCGGTGCCCAAGGTCCTGCACGACGCCAAGGGCCAGCTCCACGCCCTGGCGGCCCGCGGCTTCACGGACCTCGCCGGGGTCCAGCTGGACACCGCTCTGGCGGCCTACCTCGTGCGGCCCGACCAACGGTCCTACGACCTGGCCGACCTCACCCTGCGGCACCTGCAGCGCGAGCTGCGGGTCGAGGGTGCGGGCGACGGCCAGGGCATGCTCGACTTCACGGCGGACCAGGACGCCGAGGCCCAGGCCTCCATGGTGCGGGCCCGCGCGGTCCTCGACCTGTCCGCCGTCCTCGACCGCGAGCTCGTCGCCACGGGGCAGCGCGACCTCCTCGCCGACGTGGAGCTGCCCCTGCTCGGGGTCCTCGCGGAGATGGAGCGGGTGGGCATCGCGGTCGACGAGGAGGGCCTCGCCCGGCTGGAGTCGCACTTCGCCGACATGGTGGCCCAGGCCCAGGCCGACGCCCACACGGCCATCGACGACGACAGCATCAACCTCGGCTCGCCCAAGCAGCTGCAGGTCGTGCTGTTCGAGCGGCTGGACATGCCGCGGACCAAGCGCACCAAGACGGGCTACACCACCGACGCCGAGGCGCTCGCGGACCTGTTCGTCAAGACCGAGCACCCCTTCCTCGAGGCGCTGCTGCGCCACCGCGACGCGGCCAAGCTCCGGTCGACGATCGAGGGGCTGCGCAAGTCCGTCGCCGAGGACGGGCGCATCCACACGACCTACCTGCAGACGGTGGCCGCCACGGGGCGGCTCAGCTCCACCGAGCCCAACCTGCAGAACGTCCCCATCCGCACCGAGGAGGGGCGCCGGATCCGCTCGGTGTTCGTGGTGGGGCACGGCCGCCACGGCGACGAGCCGGTCGCCTACGAGTCGCTGATGTCGGCCGACTACAGCCAGATCGAGATGCGCATCATGGCGCACCTGTCCGGCGACGCGGGTCTCATCGAGGCCTTCCGCACGGGAGAGGACCTCCACCGGTTCGTCGGGTCCCGGGTCTTCCAGGTGGAGCCCGAGGACGTCACGTCCGCGATGCGGTCCAAGGTCAAGGCGATGAGCTACGGCCTGGCCTACGGGCTGTCGGCGTTCGGCCTGTCCAAGCAGCTGCGCGTCTCCACCGCCGAGGCCCAGGGGCTGATGGACGGCTACTTCGAGCGGTTCGGCGGGGTCCGCGACTACCTGCGCGAGGTGGTCGCCGAGGCGCGCGCCACCGGCTACACCGCGACCATCCTCGGGCGCCGCCGCTACCTGCCCGACCTCACGAGCGACAACCGCAACCGTCGCGAGATGGCCGAGCGGATGGCGCTCAACGCCCCGATCCAGGGCTCGGCCGCCGACATCATGAAGGTCGCGATGCTCGGCGTCGACCGGGCGCTGCGCGCCGAGGACCTGCGCTCCCGGATGCTCCTGCAGGTGCACGACGAGTTGCTGCTCGAGATCGCGCCGGGGGAGCGGGACACGGTGGAGGCGCTGGTGCGTCGCGAGATGGGTGGGGCGGCCGAGCTCGACGTGCCGCTGGACGTGCACGTCGGGGTGGGACGTTCGTGGCAGGACGCTGAACACTGATGCGGGCACTGAGCGGGCATTGAGAGGGCACTGAGCTGGCATCGAGCTGGCACTGACGGGGGCTCTGACGGCACGCTGATCGGCACCGACCGAGGGGCGGGCAACCAGTTCCGGTCCAGCGAACTCTCGTAGAGTTCTCTGCGTCCCCCGCCGTCAGACCCCCGCAGACCCGTCTGGGTGGGTCCGCCTCCGCCTGGCACCCACAGAATCTCAGGAGCTCGATGCTTGCCCTCGTCGGTCTGCACCTGCTCGCGGCCGTCTGTGCCCCGTTGCTCGTGCGGCTCTGGGGACCCCGGGCGTTCTGGCTCCTCTCCCTGCCGTCGGTCGCCACCGCGGGACTCGCGCTGGCGCGCACGACGGCAGCCACGTCCGGGACGGCGCCCCGCGAGGACGTCACGTGGGTGCCCTCCCTGGGGCTGTCGGTCACGCTCCGGATGGACGCTCTCGCGTGGCTGATGTGCCTGGTCGTCGGGGTGGTGGGCACGCTCGTCCTCGTCTACTGCGCGGGCTACTTCGAGCCCGACGAGCCCGGCCTGGACCGCTTCGCCGCCCACCTCACGGCGTTCGCGGGCGCGATGACCGGTCTGGTCCTCAGCGACAACCTCCTCGTGCTCTACCTGTTCTGGGAGCTCACGACCGTCCTCTCGTACCTCCTGGTAGGTCACTCGTCCCACCTCGAGGACAGCCGCAACGCCGCCACCCAGGCCCTCGTCGTCACCACGGCGGGCGGTCTGGCGATGCTGGTCGGCATCGTCATGCTGGGCCAGGCCGCGGGGACCTACTCCCTCGAGTCGATCCTGGCGCAGCCGCCGTCGGGCACGACGGTGGCGGTGGCCGTGGCCCTCCTCCTCGTCGGCGCGATCACCAAGTCCGCCCTCGTGCCCTTCCACTTCTGGCTCCCGGGGGCGATGGCCGCGCCGACCCCCGTCAGCGCCTACCTGCACGCCGCCGCCATGGTCAAGGCCGGCATCTACCTCGTCGCGCGGCTCGCACCGGGCTTCTCCGACGCCGCCACGTGGCACCCCGTCGTCCTCGTCCTGGGCTGCACGACGATGCTCGTCGGCGGCTACCGTGCCCTGCGCCAGGTGGACCTGAAGCTCCTCCTGGCCTACGGCACGGTGTCCCAGCTCGGCTTCCTCGTGGTGCTCGTGGGGACCGGGTCCGCCGAGGCCGCCGTGGCCGGCCTCGCCATGCTGGTCGCGCACGCCGTGTTCAAGGCCGGGCTGTTCCTCTCCGTCGGGGCCATCGACCACGCCACGGGCACCCGGGACATCCGTGAGCTGAGCGGACTGCGCCACCGCATGCCGGTCGTCTTCGCGGCGTCGGTCGCCTGCGCCCTGTCCATGGCGGGCATCCCGCCGACGCTCGGCTTCGTCGGCAAGGAGGCCGTCTACGAGACCTACTGGCACGGCGCCCAGGCCTGGAGCCGACCCGTGCTCGTCGTGCTCGTCGTCGGCTCCATGCTGACCCTCGCCTACAGCGCGCGCTTCCTGATCGGCGCGTGGAGCGACGTGCCCGGGCGCGAGGACACGGCCTACCACTCCCTGCACCGCCCCGTCGTGTGGGTCCCGGCGGTCCTCGGGCTCACGAGCGTGCTCGCGAGCCCCTTCCTCGGTGCCGCGCAGCACCTCGTCGAGCCGTATGCCGAGAGCTGGCCGCCCTCAGCGCACCCCATCCACCTGGCGCTCTGGCACGGCTTCACGCCGGCCCTGTGGCTGAGTGTCCTCACGGTAGCCTTCGGCCTGGCCCTGGTGGCGGTGCGCAGCCGGGTCGAGTCGGTCCAGCGACGGCTGCCTCACCCACCGGCGGCGGTCTCGGCATACCGCTGGGTGATGCGCGCGCTCGACCGCGGCTCCATCGAGGTCACGGGCGTTGCGCAGCGAGGCTCGCTCCCGCTGTCGCTCGGCCTGATCCTGGTCGTCTTCATCGGCCTGACCGCGGTCGGGCTCCTGGGGGTCGGCTCGGCGCCCGAGACCCGCTGGTGGGACACCCCCGCCCAGGCCGGCGTCGCGCTGGTCGCCAGCCTGGCCGCCGTGATGGCGGTGCGCTCCCGCCGCCGTCTGCGCGGCGTGTTCCTGGTCGGGGTCACGGGCTACGCGCTGGCCGTGCTGTTCCTGCTGCACGGCGCCCCCGACCTCGCCCTCACCCAGGTGCTCGTCGAGACCGTCTCCATCGTCGTGTTCGTGCTCGTCCTGCGGCGGCTCAGCGGCAAGTTCAACGACAACCCCTCGCGTGCCAACCGCAGCCTGCGCGTCGCCCTCGGCGTCGTGTCCGGCGTGCTGGTGAGCGGGGCAGCTCTCGTCGCCGCCGGAGCACGCACCGCGCCGCCCGGGTCCGCCGGCTGGCCGGTCGGGGCCACGAGCTTCGGCGGCGGCGAGAACGTCGTCAACGTCGCCCTGGTCGACATCCGGGCCTGGGACACCATGGGCGAGATCGCCGTGGTGCTCGTCGCCGCGACCGGCGTCGCCAGCCTCGTCTACCTCAGCCACGACCGGGTCGTGGCGACCCGCAAGCGGCTCGACGAGGCGCGGCGCCTGCGCAACCGCACGCGCGAGGAGCGCCCCAGCTGGCTGGCCGTGCCCGCCGGGGAGCGCACCGAGGAACCCTCGCTGATCTTCGCCGTCATCACCCGCCTCATCTTCCCCGCCATCATGGTGTGGTCCCTCTACCTGCTCTTCGCCGGGCACAACAACCCCGGGGGCGGCTTCGCGGCGGGGCTCGTGGCCGGCCTGGCCCTCACCGTGCGCTATCTCGCCGGCGGCCGGGTGGAGCTGCGGGCCGCCCTCCCACTCATGCCGGGTGCGCTGCTCGGGACCGGGCTGTTCCTGTCCGCCGGCTTCGGCCTGGTCTCCATGCTGGTCGGTGGTGACGTCCTGCAGAGCTGGGACGCGGACGTGGAGCTGCCCCTCGTCGGGCACCTGCACCTCGTGTCCTCGGTCTTCTTCGACCTCGGGGTCTACCTCGTCGTGATCGGTCTGATGCTCGACATCCTCCGGTCCCTGGGCGCCGCGCTGGACCGGCAGATCAGCGAGAGGTCGGACGCATGACCGTCAACCTGACCCTGGTGGTCCTCGCCGGGGTGCTCTTCGGCTCGGGCGTGGTCCTCGTCATGGCGCGCAGCATCGTGCGAGCCCTGCTCGGCGTGCTGCTCATGGGCAACGGCGTCAACGTCGTGTTCCTGATCGCCTCCGGCGCGCCCGGCCGCGCACCCATCGTCAGCAAGTCCTCCGCCGAGGGCGTGGTCGTCGGCGCGGACGGCATCTCCGACCCCCTCCCGCAGGCGATGGTGCTCACCGCCATCGTGATCACGCTGGCGGTGACGGCCTACTGCCTCGCGCTCGCGCACCGGTCCTGGCAGCTGTCGTCCAGCGACAACGTCGAGGACGACCCCGAGGACGCCCGGATCGGTCACCTGGCTGACACCGACCAGGTTCCCGACACCGACTACGCGGACACCACCGACCCGCACGCCCTCGCCGACACGGCGACCGACGACCAGGGAGGCGACCGATGATCGACCCAGGTCTGCTCGTGCCGCTGCCCGTGGTGCTGCCCCTCGTCGGTGCCGGGCTGACGGTCGTGGCGTCGGGACGCCAGGCGATCCAGCGCCTCGTGAGCACCGTCGTCCTCACGACGTCCGTGATCGTGTCGGCCGTCCTGCTCTGGGGGGCCCACACCCGCGGCACCCTCGTCGTCCATGCCGGGGGCTGGTCGCCGGCCGACGGCATCGTCCTCGTGGTGGACCGGCTGTCGGGGCTGATGCTGCTCGTGTCCTCGACCGTGACGCTGGCGGTGATGCTCTACTCCATCGGCCAGGGCCGCGCCTCGGACGACAGCGAGCACGACGGGGGAGCGCCCCTGCCGATCTTCCACCCCACCATGCTCGTCCTCTCGGCCGGCGTCTCGACGACCTTCCTGTCCGGGGACCTGTTCCACCTCTACGTCGGCTTCGAGATGCTGCTGTTCGCGAGCTTCGTGCTGCTCACGCTGGGTGGCACCGCCTCCCGGGTCCGGGCGGGCGCCAACTACGTCGTGGTCAACCTGCTGTCGTCACTGCTGTTCCTGGTCGCGATCGCGCTCGTCTACGCCGCCACGGGGACGGTCAACCTCGCGGAGCTCGCCGGTCGGCTGGACGCCCTCCCGCCGGGTCAGCAGGGCCTGCTGCACGGCATGCTGCTCCTCGGCTTCTGCATCAAGGCCGCGGTGTTCCCCATGTCGGGCTGGCTCCCCGACTCCTATCCCACCGCGCCCGCGCCCGTCACCGCCGTGTTCGCCGGACTGCTGACCAAGGTGGGGGTCTACGCGATGATCCGCACCCAGACGCTGCTGTTCCCCGACGGTCGCCTGGACACCCTGCTGATGTGGGCCGGCCTGCTGACCATGCTCGTCGGCATCCTGGGCGCCGTCGCCCAGGACGACATCAAGCGACTGATCTCCTTCACCCTGGTGTCGCACATCGGCTACCTCGTCTTCGGCATCGCCGTCGGCAACGAGGCGGGGCTGTCGTCGGCGATCTTCTACACCGCCCACCACATCACCATCCAGACCGCGTTGTTCCTGGTGACGGGCCTGATCGAGGCCCGCGGCGGGTCCACCTCGCTCAGCCACCTCGGGGGGCTGGGGCGGCTCGCCCCCGGGCTAGCCCTGCTGTTCTTCGTCCCCGCGATGAACCTCGCCGGCATCCCGCCGTTCTCGGGCTTCCTCGGCAAGGTCGGCCTCATCCAGGCCGGGGTCGCCTCCGGCACGTGGCTCGCCTACCTGCTCGTCGCCGGGTCCGTGATCACCAGCCTGCTCACGCTGTACGCCATCAGCCGGGTGTGGGGCCGTGTCTTCTGGAGGTCGCCCCGTGCCGCCGTCCCCGACGACGACGGGGGTGACGACGACGTGCTCGTCGTCACCGGGGACGACGCGGCCCAGGTCGTCGCCGAGCGACGCCTGGCGCTCGGCACGGTGCTGCCGACCACGCTGCTCGTCGCGGTGAGCGTCGCCATCACCGTCGCGGCCGGGCCGCTCTACGAGATCACCGACGCCGCAGCGGGCCAGCTCGGCGACCGCTCCGGCTACACGACCGCCGTGCTGCAGGGGGTGCCTCGATGAGCAACCGCGTGCGTCTCACCCCGACCGTCGGGCTCGCCGTCGTCTGGGTCCTGCTGTGGGGCAACTTCTCCTGGGGCAATATCCTCGCGGGACTCCTGGTCGCCCTCGTGGTGCAGGTCTTGTTCCCCCTGCCGCACGTGATGTCCGGCGTCCGGGTGCACCCCTGGGGACTGCTCGTCCTGCTCGGCACCTTCCTCAAGGACCTGGTCACGGCCAGCGCCGCGGTGGCCTGGCTCGCCGTGCGGCCGCGGCCCATCGGCCCCGGCACCGTCATCGAGGTGCAGCTCACGGTGGAGGACGACCTGCTGCGCACCGTCGTCGCGGAGCTCACGTCGCTGGTCCCCGGCACGGTCGTGATCGACCTCGACCCCTCCACGGGCGTGCTCACCATGCACGTCCTGGACCGCACCGACCCCGCGGACCTGCAGGCCGAGCGTCTCCGGGTCGCAGCGCTGGAGGACCGGGTGCGCCGTGCCCTCGGCAAGGACACGGGTCAGCCGGAGCGGCATACCCACGAGCACGAGAAGGCCGACCGATGACCGTGCTGGTCTGGGCGATCGTCGCCATGCTCCTGGCCGCGGCGCTGCTCGTGCTGTGGCGCATGGTGACCGGCCCGACGGTGCTCAACCGCACCCTCGCGAGCGACGTGCTCGTGGCGGTGATCATCTGCGCGCTGGGGGCGGAGGCGGTCGTGCGCGACCACTCGACGACGCTGCCCGTCCTCGTGTCGCTGTCGCTGGTCGGCTTCGTGGCGACCGTCGCGGTGTCGCGCTTCGTCGCCGGGGACTCGGACCTGGGGCTGCGCCAGGCCGGGCAGCCCGGGTCGGACGTGCCCGAGCCCACCGAGGTCAGCGGCTTCGACGAGGACCGGGGCGTGGTCGACGACGACGGGGGCAACCGATGAGCTGGACCTCCGTCGCCGACCTCGCCGCGCTCGTCTGCCTGGCCCTCGGCTCGTTCCTGTGCCTGTGCGCCGCGATCGGTCTCGTCCGCTTCCCCGACCTGCTCTCGCGCATGCACGCGGCGACCAAGCCGCAGACCCTGGGGATCCTGCTGGTGCTGCTCGGCGTGGGCATCGGACGGCACTCGCCCCTCGACATCGGCATGCTGCTGCTCGTCGCGATCTTCCAGATGGCCAGCGCGCCCGTGTCCTCCCACCTGCTCAGCCGCGCCGCGATCCGCACCGGCCAGGTGCCGGGCGTCCGGGACGACGAGAGGGTCGACCGGCCGTAGCCGATCGACCCCCGTCTGCTGGCCCGACCCCGGGTCAGCGTCTCAGAACAGCCCGACCGTGTTGCCGTCCTCGTCGATGTCGATGCGCATGGCGGCCGGCGACCTCGACAGGCCCGGCATCGTCATCATCGACCCGCAGATGGCATAGACGTAGCCGGCTCCCGCGGCCAGGCGGACCTCGCGCACCGGCAGGGTCCAGCCGCGCGGCGCACCCTTGAGGGCCGGGTCGTGGGACAGAGACATCTGGGTCTTGGCGATGAGCACGGGCAGGTGGCCGTAGCCCTGGTCGGTGTACATCGCCAGCGCCTTGGCCGCGGCCGGCTCCAGGGAGATCCCGTTGGCGCCATACACCTTGGTCGCGACCTTGCGGATCTTGACCTCGAGGGAGTCCTCGAAGTCGTAGGTCGGGGTGAAGTGCACCTCGTCGTCGCACGCCTCCACCACGGTGCGGGCGAGCTCCTCGGCGCCGGCGCCACCGTCCTTGACGTGGGTCGACACGGCGCAGCGCGCCCCCATCTCCTCGGCCACGCGCCGGATCACCTCGTGCTCGGACGGGTGGTCCGTCGGGAAGGCGTTGATGGCCACCACCGGCTGCACGCCGAAGTCCTGGATGATCTGGATGTGCTTGCGCAGGTTGTCGCACCCGGCCTCGACGTCCTGCGGGCTCTCGAGCAGCATGCCCTCGGGCAGCGGCTTGCCGGCCTTGACCTCGAAGCGGCCGGAGTGGGACTTGAGCGCCCGCACGGTCGCGACCAGGACCGCCGCCTGAGGCGTGAGCCCGGCCGCGCGGCACTTGACGTTGAAGAAGCGCTCGGCGCCCATGTCGGCCGCGAAGCCCGCCTCGGTGAGCAGGATGTCGCCGGCCTTGATGCCGACGCGGTCGGCGATGATCGAGGAGTTGCCGATCGCGATGTTGCCGAACGGGCCGGCGTGGATGAACGCCGGCGTGTGCTCCAGCGTCTGCATCAGGTTGGGCTTCAGGGCGTCCTTGAGCAGGACGCACATCGCGCCGGCGCAGCCGATCTGCTCGGCGGTGACGGGCTTCTTGTCCTTGGTGAAGCCGACGACGATGCGGCCGAGGCGCTCCCGCAGGTCCCGCAGCGAGGTGGCCAGGGCGAGGATGACCATGACCTCGGACGCCGCGGTGATGTCGAAGCCCGCCTGACGGGTCACGCCGTCGGTCTTGGCGCCGCAGCCCTCGATGATGTTGCGCAGCGAGCGGTCGTTCATGTCCATGACCCGACGCCACTGGATGTCGTCGAGGCCGAGCTCGTTGCCGAAGTGCAGGTGGTTGGACACCATCGCCGCCAGCAGGTTGTGCGCCGCCGTCACCGCGTGGAAGTCGCCGGTGAGGTGCAGGTTGAGCATCTCCATCGGGACGATCTGGCTGTAGCCACCGCCCGCCGCGCCACCCTTGACGCCGAAGACGGGCCCGAGCGAGGGCTGGCGCAGGGCGAGGACGGGCTTGCGGCCGATGCGGGCCAGGCCCTGGGCCAGGCCGACGGCGGTCGTCGTCTTGCCCTCGCCCAGCGGGGTCGGGGTGATGGCGGTGACGACGACGTACCTGGCGTCGGGGAGGTCGGCCAGCTCGTCGATGACCTCGAGTTCGACCTTGGCGACGTGCCGCCCGTAGGGGATGAGGTACTTCTCGTCGATGCCGACGGTGGCGGCGACCTCGGGGAGGGGGGCGAGATCAGCGGATCGCGCGATCTCGATGTCTGAGGGAAACGGCTTTGTATCCACGAGGCGAGTATGCCGGACGTCCTCCGGCGTCCCGACGGTGGGGCCGGACGTCCTCCCGTCCTCACCCCGTGCGGGGCGGACGCTCGCAGACGTAGATCGCCGTCCCCGGCACGAGCCTTCCCCGCAGCGGGCTCCACCCGCCCCAGGTCTCCTCGTGGTCCTCGGGCCACTCCGGCTCGACGAGGTCGACGAGCCGCAGGCCCGCGGCGGTGATCTCGCGGACGCGATCGCCGAGGGTGCGGTGGTGCTCGACGTAGAGCGCCCGTCCCTGGTCGTCCTCCTCGACGTACGGCGAGCGGTCGAAGTAGGAGCTCGTGACGGTCAGGCCCGCCTCTCCCGGCACGTCGGGCAGGGCCCAGCGGATCGGGTGGGTGGTGGAGAAGACGAACCGCCCGCCGGGGCGCAGGACGCGGGCGGCCTCGCGCATCACCGCGGCGGAGTCGGCCACGAAGGGCACCGCGCCGTAGGCGGTCATCACGAGGTCGAAGCTCTCCTGCGCGAACGGCAGGGCCGCCGCGTCGCAGGCGAGCAGGGGGAGCCGGGGGTGCTGGGGGTGCTGGGGGAGCGGGTGAGCAGGGGAGGCCGACGGCTGTCCCGCCCGTATGCCGTCCGCCCGCCCCTCGTCGATCCGGCGTCCCTGCGCGAGCATCCCCGTCGACAGGTCCGTCGAGACGACCACCGCCCCCTGGGCCGCCAGCCACCGTCCGCCCTGGGCGGCGCCACCACCGATCTCCAGGACGCGGAGCCCGGCGAGGCGGTCCGCCGGCGCCAGGATCCGAGCTGTCTCCTCGCGCAGCCCCTCCGGACCCCAGACGAGGTCGGCGTCGCCCAGGAACGCGCCGTGCTCGGCGTAGTAGTCCACCGCCTCGGCGTCCCACCAGCCCTTGTTGGCGCGCGCCGACTCGGCCTGGTCGGTGCCGCGCCGCGTGACGGCGGCGAAGGAGCCGCGCTCGGCGGTCGTCATACAGCCTCCTGCTTTGACCCGTGCATGACAGGACCGTTAGGGTGGACGAGCACGTTCGTGCGCGGACTCGACCCGACGAGGTCGGCGAGACCCCACGGCGGGCATGCACGATCCCACCTATTCAACCTGTCCACCATCGGAGTTCCTACTACATGACTGCCAGCCCGGTCGAAAAGACCGCCCCTCAGGTCGCGATCAACGACATCGGATCTGAGGAGGACTTCCTCGCCGCGATCGACGAGACCATCAAGTACTTCAACGACGGAGACATCGTCGACGGTGTCATCGTCAAGGTCGACCGGGACGAGGTCCTGCTCGACATCGGTTACAAGACCGAGGGTGTCATCCCGAGCCGCGAGCTCTCCATCAAGCACGACGTCGACCCGTCCGAGGTCGTTTCCGTGGGTGACGAGGTCGAGGCCCTGGTCCTCCAGAAGGAGGATAAGGAGGGTCGTCTGATCCTGTCCAAGAAGCGCGCCCAGTACGAGCGCGCCTGGGGCACGGTGGAGAAGGTCAAGGAGGAGGACGGCGTCGTCACCGGCACCGTCATCGAGGTCGTCAAGGGCGGCCTCATCCTCGACATCGGTCTGCGCGGCTTCCTGCCCGCCTCCCTCGTCGAGATGCGTCGTGTGCGCGACCTCCAGCCGTACGTCGGCAAGGAGATCGAGGCCAAGATCATCGAGCTCGACAAGAACCGCAACAACGTGGTCCTGTCGCGCCGCGCGTGGCTGGAGCAGACCCAGTCCGAGGTCCGCACCACCTTCCTCAAGGAGCTCGGCAAGGGCCAGGTCCGGTCCGGCGTCGTGTCCTCGATCGTCAACTTCGGTGCGTTCGTGGACCTCGGTGGCGTCGACGGTCTCGTCCACGTCTCCGAGCTGTCCTGGAAGCACATCGACCACCCGTCCGAGGTCGTCGAGGTGGGCCAGGAGGTCACCGTCGAGGTGCTCGACGTGGACATGGACCGCGAGCGTGTCTCCCTGTCGCTGAAGGCGACGCAGGAGGACCCGTGGCAGCACTTCGCCCGCACCCACGCCATCGGCCAGGTCGTGCCGGGCAAGGTCACCAAGCTCGTCCCGTTCGGTGCGTTCGTGCGCGTCGAGGAGGGCATCGAGGGTCTGGTCCACATCTCCGAGCTGGCCGAGCGCCACGTGGAGCTGCCGGAGCAGGTCGTCAACGTGGGCGACGACATCTTCGTCCGTGTCATCGACATCGACCTCGAGCGTCGCCGCATCTCGCTGTCGCTCAAGCAGGCCAACGACGCGTCCGTCGTCTCCGACGACTTCGACCCGACGCAGTACGGCATGGCCGCCGAGTACGACGAGCAGGGGAACTACAAGTACCCCGAGGGCTTCGACCCCGAGACCAACGAGTGGCTCGAGGGCTTCGAGACCCAGCGCGAGAAGTGGGAGAAGCAGTACGCCGAGGCCCACTCGCTGTGGGAGGCCCACAAGACGCAGGTCGAGGAGGCCGCCAAGGCCGACGCCGAGGCAGCCGCCAACCCGGAGGCCGCGACGTCCTACTCCTCCGGTGGCAGCGCCACCGAGAGCGTGTCGACGTCCTCGTCGTCCTCCTCGTCGTCGTCGTCCTCCTCCTCGTCCAACGAGGGCACCCTCGCCTCCGACGAGGCGCTGGCCGCTCTCCGCGAGAAGCTCACCGGCTCCAACTGAGCCCACTGACCAGGCGCACACGGCCTGATCACGTCGAAAGCCCCGTCCACCCCTGCGGTGGGCGGGGCCTCGTCGTGCCCGCCCGGGTTGAGCGCCTCTGGTGGCCCCCGGTGCGTCGCCCCGTGCGTCGCCTGGTGCGGCGCCCGGTGCGTCGCCCGGTGCGTCGTCAGGGCCCCGGCGGGTGCCCGGGCCCCGGCGCGAGTAGCCTCGGTGCATGGTTCGCATCGGTCTGACAGGTGGCATCGGGTCCGGCAAGTCGACCGTGTCGCGTCGTCTCGGCGAGCTGGGGGCGGTGGTCGTGGACGCCGACCAGCTGGCGCGTGAGGTCGTGGCTCCCGGCTCGGAGGGTCTGCAGGCCGTCCAGGAGAGGTTCGGCGACGGCGTCGTCGGTCCCGACGGTGCGCTCGACCGCGGGGCGCTCGGTGGCATCGTCTTCGCCGACGAGCGGTCCCGCCGAGACCTCGAGGCCATCACGCACCCGTTGATCGCGCGGCGGACCGCGCAGCTCATGGCCGAGGCGGGGGAGGACGCCATCGTCGTGCACGACGTCCCCCTGCTGGTCGAGAAGCACATGGGACCGGCCTACCACCTCGTCGTCGTGGTGGAGGCCGACCACGACTCGCGGGTCCGCCGGCTCGAGGGACGCGGCCTCAGCGAGCAGGACGCGCGGGCCCGCATGGAGCACCAGGCGACCGACGAGCAGCGGCGCGCGGCCGCGGACGTGCTGATCGACAACAACGGCACGGCCGACGACCTGTTGGCCGAGGTGGACCGGGTCTGGCACGAGCGGTTGCGGCCGTATGCCGACAACGTGCGCACCCGCACGCGCGCCCGGCGGCCCGACGTCCCCACCCTGGTCGCCTACGACGAGACCTGGCCCCAGCAGGCCGACCGCCTCATCGCCAGGATCAGTGCCGCGATGGACACCCGCGCCCCGGAGATCGAGCACATCGGGTCCACCGCGGTGCCCGGGCTGGCCGGCAAGGACGTCATCGACCTGCAGATCGGCGTGCCGGACCTGCACGACGCCGACGATCCCGAGTTCGTCCGCATCCTCGAGGACCTCGGTTTCCCGCGGTCCAAGGACAACACGATGGACAACGTCAAGGACGAGCTGCCCGACCCCTCGCTGTGGGTCAAGCGCTTCCACGGGTCCTGCGACCCGGGCCGGATCGTCCACGTCCACGTGCGCGAGACGGAGGGTGCGGGTTGGCAGTACGCCCTGCTCTACCGCGACTGGCTACGGTCCGACGCGGACGCCCGCGCGGACTACCTGACCGAGAAGCGACGGCTGGCCGGCACCTGCGCCACGACCAGGGAGTATGCCGAGGCGAAGGAGCCGTGGTTCAACCACATCTGGCCGCGCATGCAGTCCTGGGCCCGCCGGACCGGCTGGCACTCCTGAGCGGCAGCGGGACGGTCGGCAGGCTCCTTGGGAGGCTCAGGAGGTGGCCGGCCGGGGGCGTCGTCCGAACGCCAACCAGCCGCCCCAGCGGGTGCGCCCCACCGTGCGCTCAGCAACGACCGGGACGGCGATGGCGACGGCGATCCCGAGGACGAAGAGCAGCGCCGTCGACGTGAGCCCGAGCTTGGTCAGCACGATGCGGCTGCCCGCGGCCCCCAGGACGTGCCACAGGTAGATGCCATAGCTGTAGGCCCCGAGGCGAGCGAGCGTCGAGGCGTGCAGCCGGCCGCGGACGAGGTAGACGAGCAGCAGGGCGCAGAGCCCGGTGGCCAGGCCGTGCAGCCGCACGACGGCGGAGGGCAGACCCTCGGCGAGGCCGAGCGCGCCCGTGACCAGCAGGAGGGTGGTCACGGCGGCCAGCGCCCCGACTCGCGGGGCCGTCGTCCTGAGGCCGAAGCGCTGCAGGCCCGCGCCGACGAGGAAGAAGGGCCACAGCCAGATGGCCTGGTTGAGGGCGAAGACGTTGCCCTGGGCCGGGACCTGGACGAACAGTGCCAGGGCGAAGGCGCCGGTGACGAGGCAGGCGTGGGACCGCGCGGTCCACTGCGGCGCGTGGGCGTCGAGGAGGGCGGTGAGGCTGAAGATCACCATGGCCGCCAGCAGGAACCACAGGTGCTGGTAGCCGAAGACCACGAGCTGCAGGAAGGACTCGGCGCCGGGCTTCTCGTTGGTGCCCGGGACCGCGGCCTGCACGGCCATGGTGGTGAGCCCGACGAAGAGCAGAGGGACGAGCAGGCGATCGACCTTGCGGCGCAGGAAGCCGGGCACCGCGTCGGCCCCACGGACCGGCCGCAGGGCGTAGACGTAGCCGGACAGCAGCGTGAAGAACGGCATCCGGATGTCGTCGAGCAGCAGGTAGGCGGACCGCCAGAGCGAGTCGTCGGCGACCTGGAGCCCACGGCCCCCGTCGTCGCCGATGACGTGGCCGGCGACCATGAGGATGACCGCGAGGCCGCGCAGCGACTGCACCGAGAGGTCGGCGCGTGGGCGCGGCGCGGCGGGCGTCGCGGGGGCGGGCGTGGGCCGGGCGGGCAGGGTCGCACGGAGGGAGGTCGCAGGCACGGGTCGTCGGAACCTTCGGGTCGGGGTCGGGGCAACGGCGCATGCGGCTTCGGATGCCAAACCACCCTAACCGGGATGATTGCCGTATCCGAACGCGTCCGTTGCGTCGCGATGAAGGGGCAGGGACGGGTTGCCCCGTCCCGCCGACTCAGCTCTCGGGGCGGCCCAGGCTCCAGTAGCCCATGAAGGCGACCCGGTCCCGCGGCCAGCCTCGCTCGCCCACCAGGTGCCGGCGCAGCCGCCGGATGAGGCCGCTCTCCCCGGCGAGCCAGGCGTAGTGGTCCGCGCTGGCGTGCTGCGGCTCGTCCCACAGGATCTCCTCCGGGCCGGTGGAGAGCGCCTCCCGCCGAGCCACCTCGGACTCCTCCAGCGGGCTCCAGGCCGTATGCCGGACCGCCTCCTCCAGCGCCTCCCCGTGCGGGCGGGCGCCCCTGGGGAGGACGGAGACGGTGACGCCGGGGGGCGCGTCCAGGGCGAGGTCGCCGTCACTGCTGGCGGTGCTGTCGCTGGTGGAGATGTCGCTGTCGCTGCTCGGCACCTCCAGGAGCACCTCGCCCGTCACGTGGTCACCGAGGCTCTCGAGGATGGAGGCGATGGCGGGCAGCGCCGTCTCGTCGCCGGCGAGCAGGACCTGCGTCGCCCGGCCGGGGTGCCAGGCGATGCCGCAGCGGTCGGCGCCGGGGGCTCCCGCCACGGGGCACACGGCCACCAGGGGATCGCCTGGTCGCGCCGTCGTGGCCCAGCGGCCGGCGGGCCCGGGGTGGTCGTGGAGGACCAGGTCGACGACGAGGGCGCGGTCCTGCGGGCGGACGGCCCGGGCGGTGTAGGTGCGCACCGCAGGTCGAGCGTCGTCGGGCAGCGCGCGCCAGGCGTCGTACCACCTCGCGTCCCTCGGGAGGTCCTGCAGCGTGTCCCCCTCGGCGCGGGGGAGGACGAGCTTGATCCGGCGGTCCAGCGTGGTCGGGTGGACGCGATCCAGGTCGGGTCCCGTGAGCACGACCCGCCGCAGGTAGGGGGTGAGGTCCTCGACGGACTCGACCACGACGTCGCGGGGCAGGTAGAGGTCGGCAGCCACGGGGCGACCCTAGCACCGAGTAGGCAAGGCTTGCCTAACCCGGCGCGACCGACTGGGTCGAGCGAGGGCGGCGGGTCGCATCGGCGAGGGGGTATGTCGGACCCGAGCCCTAGGCTGGGTCGCATGCGACCGACGACCGACCTCCAGCGCAGCGTGGCCCCCTTCCACGTGGTCTCCGACTTCTCCCCGTCCGGCGACCAGCCGACGGCGATCGCCGAGCTGACCCGGCGGATCAACGCGGGGGAGCAGGACGTCGTGCTGCTGGGCGCCACCGGCACCGGCAAGTCCGCGACGACCGCCTGGCTCATCGAGCAGGTGCAGCGACCGACCCTGGTCATGGCGCCCAACAAGACCCTGGCGGCCCAGCTGGCCAACGAGTTCCGGGAGCTGCTGCCGGACAACGCGGTCGAGTACTTCGTCAGCTACTACGACTACTACCAGCCCGAGGCGTACATCGCCCAGACGGACACCTACATCGAGAAGGACTCGTCGATCAACGACGAGGTCGAGCGGCTCCGGCACAGCGCCACCAACTCGCTGCTCACGCGGCGGGACACGGTCGTGGTCGCGTCCGTGTCGTGCATCTACGGCCTCGGCACCCCGCAGGAGTACGTCGACCGGATGGTCCGCCTCAAGGTCGGCCAGGAGATCGAGCGGGACGAGCTGCTGCGCCGCTTCGTGACCATGCAGTACGCCCGCAACGACCTGTCGTTCACCCGCGGGACCTTCCGGGTCCGGGGCGACACGGTCGAGATCATCCCGCAGTACGAAGAGCTGGCCATCCGCATCGAGTTCTTCGGCGACGAGGTCGAGCGGCTCTACACCCTGCACCCCCTGACCGGCGAGGTCGTGCGCGAGGAGGAGGAGATGTACGTCTTCCCCGCGACGCACTACGTGGCCGGCGAGGAGCGCATGGAGCGGGCGATCGGCGGCATCGAGCGCGAGCTCGAGGCGCAGCTGGCGACCTTCGAGCAGCAGGGCAAGCTCCTGGAGGCGCAGCGGCTGCGCATGCGCACCACCTACGACATCGAGATGATGCGCCAGGTGGGCTCCTGCTCGGGCATCGAGAACTACTCGATGCACATCGACGGGCGCGCCCCGGGGTCGGCGCCCAACACCCTCCTCGACTACTTCCCCGAGGACTTCCTCCTCGTGATCGACGAGTCGCACGTGACCGTGCCGCAGATCGGGGCGATGTTCGAGGGCGACATGTCCCGCAAGCGCCAGCTCGTCGACCACGGCTTCCGCCTGCCCAGCGCGATGGACAACCGGCCGCTCAAGTGGGAGGAGTTCCTCGAGCGGATCGGGCAGACGGTCTACCTGTCGGCGACCCCGGGGCCCTACGAGCTGGCCAAGGGCGACGGCGCCGTGGAGCAGATCATCCGCCCCACCGGGCTGATCGACCCCGAGATCGTCCTCAAGCCCACCAAGGGCCAGATCGACGACCTGCTGCACGAGATCGGGGAGCGCACGGCCAAGGACGAGCGCGTGCTCGTCACGACCCTCACCAAGAAGATGGCCGAGGACCTGACCGACTACCTCCTCGAGAAGGGCGTGCGGGTCCGCTACCTCCACTCCGAGGTCGACACGCTGCGCCGCGTCGAGCTGCTGCGCGAGCTGCGCATGGGGGAGTACGACGTCCTGGTGGGCATCAACCTGCTGCGCGAGGGCCTGGACCTGCCCGAGGTGTCGCTCGTCAGCATCCTGGACGCCGACAAGGAGGGCTTCCTGCGGTCCGCCCGGTCCCTGATCCAGACGATCGGTCGTGCCGCCCGCAACGTCTCCGGGCAGGTGCACATGTACGCCGACACGATCACCCCGTCCATGGAGGAGGCGATCGGCGAGACCAACCGTCGCCGCGAGAAGCAGGTCGCCTACAACCGGGAGCACGGCATCGACCCCCAGCCGCTGCGCAAGCGGATCGCCGACATCACGGACCTCATCGCCAAGGAGGAGGCCGACACCGAGGCGCTCCTCGGCAGCGGGCGCGGTCAGTCGCGGGCCAAGGGCAAGGGCCGCGGCGCCGTCGCGGGTGCTGCCGCCGGCGACAAGGGCGCGCTGCTCCAGCAGGCCCAGTCCATGCCCGCGGCCGAGCTCGCCGAGCTCATCCAGGAGATCACCCAGCAGATGCACCAGGCCGCCGCAGAGCTGCACTTCGAGCTCGCGGCCCGGTTGCGCGACGAGCTCGGGGACCTCAAGAAGGAGCTGCGCCAGATGACGGAGGCCACCAAGTGACCGGGGACGAGTCCCGGCGGCGCGAGGCCGACGCGGGCGACGAGGGCGTGGACGAGGAGCCGGGCACGTCGGAGGGTGGCGATGGCGCGGGGCTGATCGGCTACTGCCTCGCCAAGCCCGGCGCCTGGCGTGACGAGCCGTGGGAGGGCGACGTCGTGGCCAAGGTCGGCGACAAGATCTTCGCCTTCATGGGCGCGGGCGACGCCGTCGGCCTCAAGCTGGGGCGCAACCGCGACGAGGCCGACGAGTGGCTGCGGCGCTACCCGCAGGACGCCTCGGTCTCGGCCTACATCGGCCGTCACGGGTGGAACGTCCTGCGCGTGGGCGCGGGGATCCCGGCGGACGAGATCCGCGAAGCGATCGACGAGTCCTACGACCGCGTGGTGTCCGCGCTGCCGAGGAGCAGACGGCCGGCCTGAGCGGGCACGGCGCGAGGAACACCCGTGACTGTGAAAGAATCACGCGATCGACCACGGAGGGGAGTATCCCCAACGCGGTGGCCTCGTCAGCACGGACCTGGGCGGACACGTCGTCCCAGGGGCCCGGGGCACCGGTCCGCCTCGGGCGGGAGAGACCTCCGACGAACGGCCTCCCCCTCCCCACCGAAAGGCCTCGTCCAACCGTGAACATCCCCACCTGGGTCTGGATCGCCTCCGTCGGCGTCACCGTCCTCTTCCTGGTCTTCGACGTCATCCACATGGCCCGCAACCCGCACACGCCGACCATGAAGGAGTGCCTGCGCCACCTGGCCTTCTTCGTCGGCTCGGCGATCGTCTTCGGCATCGGGGTGTGGTCCTTCGCCGGCGCCGACTACGGCCTGCAGTTCTTCGCCGGGTGGTTGACCGAGTACTCCCTCTCGATCGACAACCTCTTCATCTTCCTGATCATCATGAGCAAGTTCGCGGTGCCGGAGAAGCTCCAGCAGACCGCCCTGATGATCGGCATCATGATCGCGCTGGTCCTGCGCGGCATCTTCATCGCCGTCGGAGCCACGCTCATCAACCAGTTCGCCTGGATCTTCTACCTCTTCGGTGCCTTCCTCATCTACACCGCCGTCAAGCTGGCCTTCGAGGGTGAGAGCGACGACGACGAGTACGAGGAGAACGCCTTCACGAAGTGGGTGACCCGTCGCTTCCCCGCCACCTCCGAGTGGCACGGCCCCAAGATGTTCGCGCACGTCGACGGCAAGAAGGTCATCACGCCGATGTTCCTGGTGATCCTCGCGCTGGGCACCACGGACCTGCTGTTCGCCCTCGACTCGATCCCGGCGATCTTCGGCCTCACCAAGGAGCCCTTCCTGGTGCTGATGGCCAACATCTTCGCGCTGATGGGTCTGCGACAGCTCTACTTCCTCATCGGTGGCCTGCTCAAGCGGCTCGTCTACCTCGGGCTCGGCCTGGCGGTCCTGCTGGCCTTCATCGGCGTCAAGCTGATCCTGCACGCCATGCACGAGAACACCCTCCCGTTCATCAACGGCGGCCACCACATCGAGTGGGCCCCCGAGATCCCGATCGGTGTCTCCCTGGGTGCGATCGTGCTGATCCTCGGGGTCACGACGGTCGCGAGCCTGTGGAAGTCCAAGAAGGACGAGAAGGCCGGTCTCGAGCACTGACCGGTCGACGGGCTCCTCGGGCCCCGGGTCAGCCGATGTCGGCGGCCCGGGGCCTGCTCGTG
This sequence comes from Arsenicicoccus sp. UBA2120, assembly GCF_002330965.1. Lineage (NCBI taxonomy): Bacteria > Bacillati > Actinomycetota > Actinomycetes > Micrococcales > Intrasporangiaceae > Arsenicicoccus > Arsenicicoccus sp. UBA2120. Next base: position 3,416 of record NZ_DCYC01000036.1, on the reverse strand, counting down.
CCCATGACGATCGCGCTCGCGACGACCACGAGCGTCATGCCCACCAGCTGGAGGCCGTCGAGGGTCTGGTGCAGCACCAGGAACCCGGCGAGCGCGGCGGTGGCCGGCTCGAGCGACAGGAGCACCCCGAACACCCGGGCGTCCAGGTGACGAAGCGCGAGCAGCTCGAAGGAGTAGGGGATCACGCTCGACAGCAGGGCGATGCCGACGCCGGCGGCGACGATCGTCGCCGTCACCCGCGAGAGGTCCACGGTCGCGACACCGACCGGGATGACGAGCACGGAGGCCACGACCATCGCGAGCGTCAATCCCTCCAGCTGCTCGAAGTGCCGGCCCACCCGTTGGCTGCAGACGATGTAGGCCGCCCAGAACGCTCCGGCGGACGCCGCGAACGCGATCCCGACGTGGTCCAGCTCCGCCCACGGCACGGTGAGGGCACCGGAGATCAGGGCCACCCCACCCAGCGCGGCCAGGACGGCCACCGAGTCCGTCCAGCGCCGTGACAGCGCCGCGGACAGCGCCAGCGGACCGACGAACTCGATGGTGACCGCGACGCCGATGGGGAGGCGCTCGAGGGAGGCGTAGAAGGTGGAGTTCATCAGCGCCAGGCTCACGCCGAACGCGAGGACGGCCCACCAGGCCCGTCGGCTGTGGCCACGAAGCCGGGGGCGGGCGACGACCAGCAGGATCAGGACGGCGAGGCCGAGTCGCAGGGCCACGGTGGCGATGGGCCCGATCACCGGCACCAGCAGGGCGGCCAGGGCGCCGCCGAACTGCACGGAGACGATGGCGGCGAGCACGAGGAGCAGGGGAGTGCTGCGGCGGGTGGGGGTCGTCATACGGCAGCCTCCAGGCGTCCGACGGCGGTGAGGGTCGCGCGGCGGTCGTCGTCGAGCCCTTCCTCCACGACCACGGCGCCGCGCTGAGGTGCGTGCAGCATGACGCCGGGGCGCACGACCAGGCCGACGTGGTGCGCCGGCTCGTCCGCCCGCGCGAAGAAGTAGAGGTCACCGGCAGTCTCCGCCCCGAGGGCCACGGGCGTCGTGACGGCCTGCTGGTCGTGGGCGTCGCGGGGGACCACGACGCCGAGGCTGCGCGCGGCCAGGTGGACCAGGCCGGAGCAGTCCAGCGCACCGGGGGAGGTCCCACCCCAGACGTATGCCGTGCCCAGGTGCGCCCGGGCCTCCTCCAGGAGGGCCTCGCCGCTCCAGGGGATCGCGGGCCTCGGGGGCTGCGGCAGGACCAGGACCGGGTCCGGCGCGACGTCGGCGACCCGCACCCAGCCGGGATAACCACGAGGGTCGAGGCTGCTGGGCTGCCAGGGCGCCACGACGTGAGCCCAGCGGGCGTCCCGCCCCGTCATGAGGACGGGCTCGGCACGGACGACCTGGGTGGCTCGGGCTGAGTCCTGCTCGTCCAGGTCGGCCTGGTCGGCGTACTCGTCCAGGTCGGCCTGCTGCGGACGGGTCCAGACGTCGGCCACGTCGGTGCGGACGAGGTGGAGTGCGGTCACCCGCGTCATACTGCCTGCATGCAGCCGACCGACGCGAGCCAGACCCTCCAGCGCGACCTCAAGGACATCGTCCGTCACGCCCCCGGGAGGCTGAGCATCCAGGTGGTCGGCCCGGCGGGGGTCGTCGCCGGCTGGGACTCCGACCGCGAGGTGCCGGCCGCCAGCCTGGTCAAGGTGCTCGTGCTGGTGGCGACGCTGCGCGAGGTCGAGGCGGGCCGGCTGAGCCTCGACCAGACCCTCGAGATCCCCGAGGCGCGCGTGGGCGGGGCGGGGGCGCTCAGCCTCCTGCCGTCGGTGGCCGAGCTGTCGGTGGTCGAGCTGCTGCGCCTCATGGTGACGCTGTCCGACAACGACGCGGCCAACCTGCTGCTGCGGCTGCTGGGGCACGACCGGGTCACCCGGTGCGGTGTGGAGCTCGGGCTCCGGCACACCCACGTCCGGCGTGACCTGATGGACGACGGATCGGCCAGGGAGGGCCGGGACAACACGACGACGGCGACCGATCAGGCGGGGCTGCTAGCGGTCCTGCGATCCGGCGAGGCGCTCGGGGAGCAGCAGACCCGGCTGGCGCTCGCCCTGCTGTCGGAGCAGCAGCACGCCTACGGCGTGACCGCGCTGCTGCCCGACGGGGTGGTGCGCGGGTCCAAGCCCGGAGACCTGCCGGGCGTCCGCCACGACGTCGCCCTGATCGAGGCCGGTGGGGCCTGGGCCGCGGTGGCGGTGACAGCCACGGGGATGTACGACAAGCGCTACGGGCAGGACTACTCGGTGAGCGTGCTGCCGGCGCTGGCCGCCGTCGGCGAGGCCGTGCTCGGCTGGCTCACCCCTGCGGAGCAGCCGGCCTGACGCCGATCTCCTCGCGGGCCGCGACGAAGGCCTCGACGCAGGAGCGCACGTCGTCCTCCGAGTGCGCCGCCGACAGCTGCACCCGGATGCGGGCGCGTCCCTGCGGCACCACCGGATAGCTGAACGGGATGACGTAGACACCTCGCTTGAGCATGGCGTCCGCCACCTGGCCCGCCTCGCGGGCGCCGTCCTCGCCGGGGAACATCACGGGGATGATGGCGTGCTCGCCCGGCAGCAGCTCGAAGCCCGCCTCCGTCATCAGCCGGCGGAAGAGCTCGGCGTTGCGCTGCAGCACCTTGCGGGGCTCGGCGGAGTCGCGGGCGATCTCGAGGGCCTTGAGCGACCCCGCCACGACCGAGGGCGCCACGGCGTTGGAGAAGAGGTAGGGGCGCGACCGCTGGCGCAGGAGGTCGACGATCTCCTGGTGCGCGCTGATGTAGCCGCCCGAGGCACCGCCGAGGGCCTTGCCGAGGGTGCCCGACAGGATGTCGACCCGGTCCATCACGCCGAAGTGCTCGGGGGTGCCACGACCGCCGTCGCCCACGAAGCCGACGGCGTGCGAGTCGTCGACCATGACCATCGCCCCGAACTCCTCGGCCAGGTCGCAGATGTCGCGCAGGGGGGCGAGGTAGCCGTCCATGGAGAACACGCCGTCGGTGACGACGACGACCCGCCGCGCATCCTGGTCGCGGGCGGTCTCCAGCTGGGTGCGCAGGTCGGCCATGTCGGCGTTCTTGTAGCGGAACCGACGGGCCTTGGACAGGCGGATGCCGTCGATGAGGGAGGCGTGGTTGAGCTCGTCGCTGATGATGGCGTCCTCGGCGCCGAAGAGCACCTCGAACACACCGCCGTTGGCGTCGAAGCACGAGCTGTAGAGGATCGTGTCCTCCGTCCCCAGGAAGTCGGACAGCGCGGCCTCCAGGTCCTTGTGCTGGCTCTGGGTGCCGCAGATGAACCGGACGCTGGCCATCCCGAAGCCCCACTCGCGCAACGCCTCCGCGGCGGCCCGCTCCACCTCGGGGTGGTCGGCCAGCCCCAGGTAGTTGTTGGCGCAGAA
>NZ_DCYC01000021.1:0-20422 GCF_002330965.1 Arsenicicoccus sp. UBA2120 | reverse complement strand
CGTCCGGCTCGGCGACCTCGGGCGCCACCACGCCCACCGCCACCAGCCCCGTCGAGGTGGCGACCGGGCTCGACGTGCCGTGGGGGCTGGCCTTCCTGCCCGACGGCTCCGCGCTGGTCACGCTCCGGGACGAGGGGCGGGTGCTCCGGGTCCGCGAGGGCGCCCAGCCGGTCGAGGTGGGCCGCGTCGACGGGGTCGAGGCCAACGGCGAGGGCGGCCTGCTCGGGATCGCCGTCTCGCGCGAGTTCGCCACGGACCGAAGGGTCTTCGTCTATCACACCACCGGCGAGGACAACCGGGTGGCCAGGCTCCGCCTGGAGGGCGACCGCCTGGTGCCGGAGCGCGTCATCCTGTCGGGCATCCCCTCGGGCGGGATCCACAACGGCGGCCGGATCAAGGTCGGCCCGGACGGGATGCTCTGGGTGCCGACCGGGGACGCCTCCGAGCGTGACCAGGCTCCGGACCCGTCCTCCCTCGGGGGCAAGATCCTGCGGGTCACCGCCGACGGCGCCCCCGCCCCCGGCAACCCGGACGCCTCGTCCCCGGTGTGGTCGCGCGGCCACCGCAACGTGCAGGGCCTGGCCTGGGACCGCGAGCAGCGGCTGTGGGCCACGGAGTTCGGGCAGAACACCTGGGACGAGCTCAACCTGATCGAGAAGGGCCGGGACTACGGCTGGCCGACGGTGGAGGGCCGTGGACAAGGCACCGCGGGGGGCGGCGACGCGCGCTACACGGACCCGCTGGTGGTCTGGAGCACCGACCAGGCCTCCCCCAGCGGGCTCGCCATCGGCGTCGACGGCGCGGCCTACGTCGCCGCCCTGATGGGCGAGCGGCTGTGGCGAGTCCCCTTGCAGGGCAGCACGACCGGTGAGCCTCAGGCGTTGCTGCAGGGGACCTACGGCCGGCTGCGGACGGTCGAGCGTGGCCCCGACGGGCGGCTGTGGATCATCACCAGCAACACCTTCCGCGGGGACGAGCGGGACGGCGACGACCGCATCGTGATCCTCCCCGCGTCGACCGGGCGCTGACCCCCGCCTCGACGGGACGCTGACCACCTGCGCGCGAGGCGAGCCACGACGGGCCCGTCAGCCGGAGCCCACCGCGACGGGGCCCGTCAGCCGGAGGCCTCCGCTGCGAGCGCCTCGTCGACCGGGCGGATCCTGGTGCGCAGCAGGGACGTCGCCAGGGTCGAGTCGAGACGCACGCAGGCCGGTCCGGGCGCGTCGCCGCGGGGATGCGCCGGCAGCGACGCCGGGTCCAGCCCCTCGTGGCGCGCGACCACGAGACCGAGCTCGTGGCGGCTCAGCGCCTGCGGCCCGGCGACGTGCAGCAGGCCCGGCGCCGCGTCGGTCCTGACAGCCAGCTCCACCAGGGCGGCGGACAGGTCGAGGACGTGGACGGGACAACGGATCTCGTCCTCCCGGAGCGCCCCCTGCCCCGCCGCGACGGCGTGCACCAGGGCGTGGTGCTTGCTGCCGGCGCCGACGACCAGAGAGGTGCGGACGACCACCGCGTCGTCGAGCGCGGCGGCCACGGCGGCCTCGCAGGCGGCCTTCGCCGCGGCATACGGCGTGGTGGGGGCGGGAGGGACGGTCTCGTCCGACCAGGCCTCGCGGCTCGGCAGGACGAGATCGCTGGACAGGGCGACCAGGCGCGCCCCGACCCGGCTGCAGGCGCGCACGACGTGGACCGTGCCGAGGGTCGTCGTGGCCCAGTCCTGCTGGTCGTATGCCGTGTGCACGACCGCGTCGGGGCGGACGGTCTCGAGGCAGCGGCGGACCTCGGCGCCGTCCCTCACGTCGAGCCGGACGCCGCCGGGGCCGTCGCCGCCCGGACCGTCGCCGCCCGGGTTGCGGGAGGCGGCGACCACGTCGTGGCCTGCGGCCCGCGCCACCCGCACGACGTGGCGGCCGACCCACCCCGTGCCGCCGGTCACGAGCAGCCGCACGTCGATCAGTCCTGGCGGACGACCACGTCGACGAGGTCGGCGGTGGCCGCCCCCACGTCGAGCCAGTCCCCCTCGACCTCGAAGCGGCACAGCGTGGTGGTCGGGAACCCGCGGTCGAGGGCCTCGGCCATGTCCCGCGGGCCGTCCTCGGAGGCGATGGTGTTGGCGAGGGCGGGGATGCCCGGGGCGTGCCCGAGCACGAGCACGGTGCGGGCCTCGTCGGGCAGGTGCGTCAGCAGGGCGAGCAGCTCGTCGAGGCCGGCGTCGTAGACCTCGTCCGACAGGTCCACCGACGCCGCCTGCGCGCCTCCCTCGGTCGCCGCCTCCCAGGTCTGGCGCGTGCGCGTCGCGCTCGAGACGACCGCGAGGTCCAGGCCACCGACGTGCTCGGCGAGCCAGCGTCCCGCTGCGCGCGAGTCGTCGCGACCCCGGCTCGTGAGCGTGCGGGCGTGGTCGGCGCCCCCGCCGTGGGTGGCCTCGGAGTGACGCATCAGCAGCAGGGTGCGGGAGGTGTCCGTCATACGGCCATGATCACGCATTAGCGACGTCGCGGGGCGACCGGCCGACCGGCTGGCGCGGCGCGGACAGCAGCGGCTCGACCGAGCGGCGGGGCACGACGGCCGGCTCCGCGGGCGTGATCGTGACCTCCTCGCCGTAGAGGACGACGTCGAGGGAGTCGACGCCCGCCACGCTGACCGTGACCACGTCGCCCGCGTGCACCTCGATGCGGGCGTCGCGCCACAGGAACCTGAAGCGATAGCCCCGCAGCCCGTCGGGCAGCCGCGGGGACAGCTGGACGAGCGGGCCGTCCTCGCGCAGGCCGCCGAGGCCCGCGGTGAGCGCCAGCCAGGCCCCGGCCAGGGAGGCCAGGTGCAGGCCCTGCTCGGTGTTGCCCTGCAGGTCGTGCAGGTCCACCTGGGCGGCCTCGCGCAGGTAGTCCAGACCCAGCCCGAGGTGGCCGGCCTGGATGCACACCACCGACTGGATCCCCGCCGAGAGGGAGGAGTCGCGGACCGTGCGGGCCTCGTAGTAGTCGAGGTCGCGGGCGATCTGCTCGTCGGTGAAGTCGTCCCCGCACCACCACAGGGCGTGGACGAGGTCGGCCTGCTTGACCACCTGGTGGCGATAGATCTGGACGTAGGGCGCGTGCTCCTGCACGGGATAGCGGTCGCCCCAGGACTCGAAGTCCCACTCGTCGTACTCCGTGAAGCTCTCGCACTGCGGGTGGACCCCGAGGTGCTCGTCGTAGAGGACGTGGACGGCCTCGGCCGCCCGGGACCAGTCCGCGAGCTCGTCGCTGCTGACGCCCAGCTCGCGCGCCCGGTCGGGATGACGTCCGCACGAGGCGACCGCAGCCCGCAGGTTGCGAGCCGCCATGAGGTTGGTGAAGACGTTGTCGTCGACGGCAGCGGTGTACTCGTCCGGGCCGGTGAGCCCGTAGAGGTGCCAGTGCCCCTGACGGTCGGTGTGCCCCAACGAGATCCAGAGCCGGGCCGTCTCGACCAGCACCTCGACGCCGTGGGCCCGCTCGAACTGCAGCTCGCCCCAGACGTGGCGGTAGAGGTCGAAGGCGCGGGCGATGTCGGCGTTGACGTGCATCGCCGCGGTCCCGGCCGGCCAGTAGCCCGAGGCCTCGTGCCCGTCGATCGTGCGCCACGGGAAGGACGCGCCCCGCAGCCCGAGCTGCTCCGCGCGCTCGCGGGCGGCGCCGATGGTCGAGGACCGCCAGCGCAGGATCTGGTGGGCCGCGCGCGGGGCGACCATCGTCAGCGTCGGCACGACGAATCCCTCGATGTCCCAGAAGGTGTGGCCGCTGTAGCCGCCACCGGTCAGCCCCTTGGCGCCGATCGGGGCGTCCTCGATCAGCGCGCTGGACTGGTAGACCTGGAAGAGGGCGTAGCGCAGGGCCTGCTGCAGCTCGTCGTCCCCGTCGATCTCCAGGTGCACGTCGTCCCAGAACGCGTCGAGGTGCTCCCGGTTGCCCGCGACCAGCTGCTCCCACCCGAGGTCGTGCCCGACCGCCAGGTGGGCGCGCACGTGGTCACCGAGCACGCCGTCGGGGCGGTCCCCGTCGCGCACGTAGGCCAGCAGCTTGAGCATCGTCAGACGCTCCCCCGCCTCGAGCTCGACGACCGTGGTGGTGCGGACGTGGTCCTCGTCGACGACGACCCGCGGGTGCACCCGCTCGACCCGGCCGTCCGCGCGCGCGACCGTCACCACGTGGTCGCAGCCGGACCCGACCTGCACGCCGCTGCGGATGGTCTCGTGGACGAGGACACCACCGTCCCCGCACTCGGTGCGGCGCAGGCCGCGATAGGGCTTGCGCAGCGCCGCGGCGACCTGCGGGTCGTCGTTGTCGATGATCGGCTCGGTGTCGTTGGCGGCGAGGTCGGACTGCACGACCAGGCGCACCGGCCCCTCGACCGCCTCGACCTCGTAGCGCACGGCCGCCAGCGAGCGCTCCACCAGCGACGTCAGCCGCCCCGTCGTGACCCGGACGCGCTCGCCCTTGGGTGCGCTCCAGTCCAGCTCGCGCGTGAGGGTGCCGCTGCGCATGTCCAGCACCCGGCGGTGCTCGCGGACCGTGCCGGCCGTGATGTCCAGGGGTGCGTCGCCGACGAGCAGCCGGACCCGCATGCCGTCGGGGACGTTGATCAGCGCCTGGCCCTGGTCGGGGTCGCCGTAGCCCTTCTCGGGGTAGGACAGGGGGAAGGTCTCGTGGACGCCGCTGACGAAGACGCCGGTCTCGAACGCCGGGTCGCCCTCCTCCAGCGCACCGCGCAGGCCGATGACGCCGTTGGAGACGGTCAGGAGCGCCTCGGTCAGCCCCAGGCGCTGCGGGTCGACGTCCTCCTCGACGAGGCACCACGGATCGATGGCGAACGGGCTGGCCGGCATGGGGGGCTCCTGCTGGGGGCTGAGGGGCGTGGGCTGAGGGGGCGAGCGGTGGGGTGCGGGTCGACCGGAGGTGGGTGGGTCCGGTCCTGGCTACAGCGTGCCGGACCCACCCGGAGTTTCGGGGGCTTGCCCCGGTCTCGCACCCGACCGGGTCAGAGCACCAGGTCCGGCTTGATCCTGGCCGGGGTCCAGATGCGGGCCCGGTGCGCCGCCCAGCCCGCGGCCACCAGGGCGACCCCGAGGTATGCCGCCAGCACGGCGACGTCGAGGGCGACGAAGGCCATGCGGCCGCCATACATCAGGTGGCGCAGCCCGTCGATGGCGTAGGTCATGGGCAGGACCTGGTGCAGCGCCTGCAGGGGCCCGGGCAGGGTCTGCCAGGGGAAGGTCCCGCCCGCCGAGACGAGCTGCACGACCAGGAGCACGAGCCCGACGAACTTGCCGACCGCGCCGAACCGGGCGGTGAGCGCGTGCAGGATCGCGGCATACGTGATGGAGACGAAGGCCATGAACCCGATGGCCCACACGGGGTGCTCGACGTGGAAGCCCAGCCCCTCGAGGACCAACCAGAAGAGCAGGAAGGACTGGCCCGCGGCGAGCAGCGCCGGCGTCATCCAGCCGCTCACCGCGACCCGCCAGGCCGGCTGCTGCGCGGCGAGAGCGCGGTTGGACAGGGCCTTGACCAGCAGGAACAGGACGTAGGCGCCGATCCATAGGGCGAGGCTCACGAAGAACGGGGCGAGCCCGGCGCCATAGTTCGCGGCCTCGGCGGGGTTGCTCGCCTGGACGGCGAGCGGGTTGCCAACCGTCTGCGCGGCGGCCTCGCGCTGCTGCTGGGTGTAGGCGGGCACCTGCTTGACGCCCGCGGCCAGCTGGTCGTGCAGCGTCTGGGCGCCCTGCTGGGCCTTGGTCGCGCCGTCGCGGAGCTGCCCCGCGCCGGTGGCCAGCTGCTGAGCCCCGTCGACGGCCTTGTCCTCGCCCGTGGCCAGGGTGTGGGCGCCGGTGGCGAGGGTGCCGAGGCCGGAGCTCAGGCGCCTGGCGCCGTCGTCCAGCGTGGTGCTGCCCGCATGGGCCGCGGCGATCCCGTCGTGCAGCTGGGCGGAGCCGGCGGCGAGCGTGTCGGCACCGTCGGCGACCCGGCCGGCGCCGGTGGCCGCCTTGGTGGCTCCGGCCGACAGGGTGGTGGCACCCGTGGCGAGCCTGCCCGTCCCGGCCTGCAGCTCGCCCAGCTTGTTGGCGAGGGTGGCGCTGCCCGACGTGAGCTGGTCGGCACCGGCCGCGACCTGCTTGGACCCCTCGGCGAGGGTCGTGAGCTTGCCGGACGCGCTGGTCACGGTGGCCGAGGCTTCGTCGAGAGCCGAGTCGAGGGCCGCCAGGTCGCGGTCAGCGGTCGTGAGGCGGGTCTGCAGGGCGTCGTGGATGCGCTGCAGGCGCGCCCGGGCCGGGTCATCCTGAGGGAGAGCGTCGATCGCGGAGCCGAGGTCCTGCACCTGCTGGGTCAGTCCGTCGACCTGCTGCTGGACCTCGCCCTGGTGCTGCTTGCGGGCCCGGTCGATCTGCGCGGCCCCGTCCTTGGCGAGCCTGCCCGCCTCGGCGACCTTGGCGTTGCTGTCGGCGACCTGGTGGGCGCCGGCCGCGACCTTGGCCGCACCGGTGTGCAGCGTGTCCGCGCCGGCCTTGAGCTGTCCGGCTCCCGTGGAGGCAGCGGTGGCGCCGGACGCGAGCTGGGTCGCACCCTTGGCGAGGGCGGCGTTGCCGTCGGCGACCTGACGAGCGCCGGACGCCAGCTGGGCGGTCTGGCCGGGCAGGTCAGCGGTCTTGCTGTCCAGCGTCGCCAGCCCGTCGTCGAGCTGCCCGGCCCCGTCGGCGAGCGCCGACGCACCGGAGCGGGCCGAGTCCGCCCCACTGGCCAGGCGGTTCGCCCCGTCCCGCAGCTGGACCGCACCGTCGCGCAGCGACGAGGCTCCGGTGGACAGCCGTCCCGCCCCGTCACCCAGCTGCCCCACGCCCGTCGCGAGCTGCCCCGCGCCGTCGACGGCCTGCTGCATCTTGCCGTGGATGGTGCTCATCCCGTCGAGCAGCTGGGCCGCGGCGGTCGAGCTGACCTGAGAGGCGACCGACTTCGTGACCTCGGCGACCACGTTGTTGGAGATCGTGCGGGCCAGGTAGCCGTTGGTGTCGTTGGTGTACTGCTCCAGGTGGGCCTGCCGCGGCGAGGTGGAGCCCGCCGACGCCAGGTCGGCCGAGAACCCCGCCGGGATGATCAGCGCGAAGTCGTAGTGCTCCTCGTCGACGCCCTTGACGGCGTCGGCCCGGGAGACGCGGTGCCAGTCGAAGGTCTTGCCGTCGACGAGGGTCGTGGCGACCTTGTCGCCCACCGCCATGCGCTCGCCCGAGGCCAGCGTGGTCCCGGCGTCCTCCACCACGACGGCGGCGGGGATGTCGCGCAGGTTGGCATAGGGGTCCCGGTTGGCATAGAGGTACAGACCGGCATACAGGGTCGGTATGACGAGCATGGCGGCGAGCGCGAGGCGCAGCAGCGGCCCGCTGGTCAGGCGTCGCAGCTCGGCCATGGCCAGGCGATGGACTCTCATGCGGACACTCCCAGCTCGTAGGTGCTCTCGAGGCCGAGGAGACGGACGCTCGAGTGCGTCGCCAGCACCACGACGACCAGGCCCTGGTCGGCGAGGACCTGGGCGGTGCCGTGCCACGCGTGCGGAGACCCGCCCCACCGGTCCGGGCCGGTCAGCACGACGGCGGTGACGTCCTCGCGCTGCGCGGAGATCTCGGCCAGCCAGCGGACGTGCTCGGCGGGCTCGAGGGACTCCCACCGCTGCGAGGAGCGCTCCTCGGCGCCACGCTCGCGCAGGAAGGCGCGGATATCGGCGCGCCGGGAGGGGAGGCCGGCGAGGGCCAGCTCCTCCCCCACGACGACCTCGACGGGCAGGCCGGGCTCGGGCTCGGTCACGCCGGGGACGTCGACGAGGGCGACGCGGCGGCGCCGGACGTGCGGCTCCGGGTCGCCGTTGCACGTGATGCTCCCGTCGTCGAGACGGACGCGGCCTCCGAGGGCCAGGGCGAGGGTGGTGGCGGCCGGCCCCGGGTCACCGGCGACGAGCGTCACCTCTCCCTTGCGGGCGGCCAGCGAGGTGGGCAGGAGCAGCGGGCCGTGGGGCCCGTCGACGGCTGCTGCGCGGGCGATGAGCGCCATGACGCGTTGCTCCTTGGTGCCCGGGATCGACCGGGCTCGGGTCGTCCTGCGGGGAGGACTGGGGACATCTTCTGATACACCAGCGTATCCGGGTTCATTCCCGTATTCAATTCATAGGTGTATCGTGAGGGCATGACCACTCGCAGTGATGCCCCGCCGCGGTCCGCACGTCGCGAGGCCACCCGTCAGCGGATCCTCGCCGCGGCGTCCCAGGCATTCGCGGAGCGGGGGTTCCACGGCACGAGCGTCGAGGACGTCTGCGACCGTGCGGGATTCACGCGCGGGGCGTTCTACTCCAACTTCGCGTCCCGAGACGAGCTGGTGGTCGAGCTCGTCGCGCAGCGCACCGCCCGGCTGCGTGACCGCGTCCGCGAGCTGTCGGAGGAGGACGACCTCACGCCACGCGAGCTGCTGCACGGGGTGCTGACCCTGTGGTCCGACCAGCCCGGCGAGCGCCAGCAGTGGTTGCTGCTGCAGACCGAGCTCATGCTGCACGCCATCCGCGACCCCGAGGCGGGGGCGGCCTGGCGCGAGGTCGTCGCCCGCGGCCATCAGGAGACGGCGGCCACGCTGGAGGGCTACCTGCGGCGGCACGGCATACGGCTGCCGGTCAGCAGCCTGGAGCTCGCCCGGTTGCTCTTCGCGGCCTTTCAGGGGGGCGCCCTGCAGCACCTGCTGGACCCGGCCCAGGTCGGCCCGGACGACCTCGAGAACCATCTGGTGGCGGTGCTGGAGGCGGCGCTGACCCGGGACGACGACACCGACGGCACGGCATCACCCGCCTGATCCACCCGGCTCGGCGGACCGGTCAGGCCCGCAGGTCGGCGTACTCCGGGTGCTTGTCGAGGTAGGCCGCCACGAAGGAGCAGAGCGGCCGCACGACCAGACCCCGAGCGCGCACGTCCTCGAGCAGCCCCTGGACGAGGGCCGAGCCGACCCCCTGCCCGCCGAAGGCGGGGTCCACCTCCGTGTGCGGCACGACGACCACCCCACTCCCACCGGCCTCGTCACCCTCGACGTAGGCGTCGGCGAAGCCCGCGAGCTCGCCGTCCAGCCGCACCTCGTAGCGGTGCCGGCTGTCCTCGCGGGTCACGGTGATGTGCTCAGCCATGCGGACAGTGTCTCACCGCGCGATCTCCACGACATTGTCGAAGGGCTCGCCCGACGCGATGTGGTGCAGCTGTCGGCGGACGAGATCGCTCGCGCGGCGCCAGAACCCGTGCGCCAGACCGCCGACGTGCGGCGCGATCAGGACCCCGGGGGTGGACCACAGCGGGTGACCGTCGGGCAGCGGCTCCGGGTCGACGACGTCCAGGGCGGCGCGCACGTGCCCCGACCGCGTCGCGGCGACGAGGGCGTCGGTGTCGACGACGCGCCCGCGGGCGACGTTGACCAGGAGCGCCCCCTCGCGCATCGAGGCCAGGAAGTCGGCGTCCACCAGCCGGTCGGTGGCGTCCGTGTGCGGGACGATGAGGATGATCACGTCCTGGCGCGGCACGAGGGCGTCGAGCTCGTCGATGCCGTGCACCCGCTCGACGAGGTCGTCGCCCTCGCGGGCCCGGCTCGCCACCACGGTGATCTCGGGCTCGAACGCCTGCAGGCGGCGCACGATGGCCTGGCCGATGTCGCCGTAGCCGACCACCAGGACGCGCTGGTCGGCCAGCCCGGGCTCGAAGTGCTTGTCCTGCCAGTGCTGCTCGCGGTGTCCCTCGAGCATCCAGGGGACGCCGCGCTGCGCGGCCAGCGTCAGCGTGAGGGCCAGCTCGGAGGTGCCGGCAGCGTGGACGCCGCGGGCGTTGAGCAGCGTCGCCCCGTCGGGGACGAAGGGGATGGCGTGCTCGTAGCCCGCCGACAGCAGCTGGAAGGCGCGCAGCCGCGGCAGCTCGGCGAGACGCTCGAAGCCGTCGGCGGACAGGGTGTAGGGCGCGACGACGAGCTCCACCTCGTCGGCCCGCGGGCAAGGACCCGTGAGGTCCCACGGGATCATCTCGATGCCGGGCACGGGGCCCACGCGGTCGATCCAGTCCTGGTCGGCAAGGGTCACGAGGGTCATGCCCTCACCGTATGTCGTGCCGCCCCAGGCTCGCTCACCCGCCCGAGACGGCGGACAGGACGATGACGGTGGCCCCGTCACGCAGCGTGGTGCGCGTGCCCGCGTCGCGCTTGACGTCGTGGCCGTCGGCGAACGCGTTGACGTGCCGGCGCAGCTCACCCGTCTCGTCGCGGATCTTGCTCTCCACCAGCGGAAGTGGCGCGGGTGAGGAACGCAGCGCGTCCAGGGCGGCGGCGAGGTCGGCCCCGTCGGCGAGCTCGAGCGCCACCTCGGGCGGGGCGCCCACCATGGCCTGCAGCGGCGCCGGGAGGCGGATCAGGACGCGCACGGCTCAGTCCTCCACGGTGGCCGCACGCACGCAGAGCACGTCCGGCAGCTGGGTCGCCACCAGCGCGAATCCCTCACCCTCGTCGGCGGATCCGTAGACGTCGCCGTTGCGCGTCCCGACATACAGGCCCATCGGCGAGCCCTGGTCGGTGCCGGCCGCGTCCCGCAGGACGCAGGTGAAGGTCGGGTCCGGCAGGCCCGCGCTCTGCTCGCGCCAGGTGCGGCCGCCGTCGTCGGTGCGCTGCAGCTGGAGGCGTCGCTCGGGCGGGAAGCGCACCCCGTCGGACTCGACGGGGACGAGCCACGCCCGCCCCGCGTGCCCCGGCTGGGTCAGGACGGCGAAGCCGAAGTTGGTGGGCAGGCCCTCCTCGATCGAGGTCCAGGAGCGACCGTCGTCGTCGGAGCGGTAGACGCCCAGGTGGTTCTGGGCGTAGAGGACCTCGGGGTCGGCCCCGTCGCGGGCGACCTTGTGGACGCACTGGTTGAACTCCGGGTAGGGATCGGGGCCGTAGGAGTCCTTGATGCCGACGTTGGCGGCCGACCAGGTGTCGCCGCCGTCCTCGGTGCGATAGACGCCGCCCGTGCTCATCGCGACGACCATGCGGCCCGCCTCGGTGGGGTGCGGCAGGACGGTGTGGATCGCGCCGCCGCCGAAGCCCTCGCCCCAGTGCGGCCGGTGCGGGTGCTCCCACAGGCCACGGACGAGCTCAAAGGTGCGGCCCGCGTCGCTGCTGCGCCACAGCGCCTGCGGCTCGGTGCCCGCCCACACGACGTCCTCGTCGAGGGGGTCGGCCACGAGCTGCCACACCCGCTTGAGCGCGACGCCCGTGTCCTCGGGGAACCGGATGGCGTCCGGCGACTCCGGCTCGAAGGTCCGGCCGAGGTCGTGGGAGACCCCGACATACGGCCCCCAGTGCCAGGAGTGGCTGCCGACCAGCAGGGTGGTCCGGCCCGCCCGCTGGTCGAAGGCGACGGACGGGACCTCCTGCATCGGCAGGAGGGGGCCCTGGACGTCCCAGGTGCGTCGGTCGTCGCCCCCCGCGCTGGTGGCGACGAAGAGGCCCTTGCGGGTGCCGATGGCGACGACGGTTCGTGTCATGACGCCATGTTCACACCGTTCACATCGATGCGCAAGAGGCAGCCGGCCCGCCCCGCGCGCAGACCGTGCCTGTCGTGCCTGTCGTAGGTTGGCGGTGAACCGATCGAACCCCAACCTCCAGGAGTCACCATGCCCGCCGTCGACGAGATCCTGCGCACCCTGCCCGTGGCCGACCTCGCCCGTCAGCTCGACGCCCGGCCCGAGGAGGTGCAGCACGCCGCCGCGGCGGTGCTCCCCGCCCTGCTCGGCGGCCTGCAGGCCAACGCGACCGACCCCGCCGGCGCCCGGTCCATCTCCGAGGCCCTCGGCCAGCACGACCCCCAGCTCGTCGACGGCCGCGTCGACCTCGGCGCCGTCGACACCCGCGACGGCGAGGCGATCGCCGCCCACATCTTCGGCGGCAACCAGGAGCGGGTCGCCCAGCAGCTCGGGGGCCTGCAGGGCGTCGGCGGGCCGCTCGTCCAGCGGCTCATCCCGATCCTCGCCCCGATCGTCATGTCCTGGCTCGCCAAGCAGGTCCTCGGCCAGGCGGGGGCGGGCGGCAGCCTCGGCCAGGCGCAGGGCGGCCCCGTGGGCGGCACCGTCCTCGACGACATCCTCGGGTCGGTGCTGGGTTCCGCGGCGGGCCAGACCGGGACCAGCCCCCGCGACGACGTCGACCGCCGCGAGGCGCAGGGCTTCGACACGGGCACGATCATCCGCGACGTGCTGGGTGGCCTGCTCGGCGGCGGACGTCGCTGAGGAGGCGGGCACCATGACGGACGACGACACCACCGGGGCCATCGCTCCGGCCACGGCAGC
This sequence comes from Arsenicicoccus sp. UBA2120, assembly GCF_002330965.1. NCBI lineage: Bacteria > Bacillati > Actinomycetota > Actinomycetes > Micrococcales > Intrasporangiaceae > Arsenicicoccus > Arsenicicoccus sp. UBA2120. The sequence continues at coordinate 8,085 of NZ_DCYC01000021.1, read as the reverse complement.
AGCCCGTGAGGTCCTGTCCGACCTCCCCCGCACCATGCGGTGGCAGGAGGACCTCTACCAGGACCTGCACCGCCACCCCGAGCTGTCCCTGCAGGAGACCCGCACCAACCGGATCATCGCCGACCGGCTGGCCCACTGGGGCTACGACGTCCTCGAGGCCGGGGCGGCGTCGTGGGGGTGCTGCGCAACGGTGACGGTCCGTGCGTGCTGTTCCGCGCCGACACCGACGCCCTGCCCGTCCAGGAGGACACGGGGCTCCCCTACTCCTCCACCGTCGACGGCGTGATGCACGCCTGCGGCCACGACCTGCACATCACCTGGGCGCTCGGTGCCGCGCAGCTCCTCGCCACCCACCAGGGCGCCTGGTCCGGCACCTACGTGGCGCTCTTCCAGCCGGCGGAGGAGACCGCCGAGGGAGCCCGCGCCATGGTCGACGCCGGGCTCGTGGACCGCGTGCCCCGACCGGACGTCGCCCTCGGCCAGCACGTCATGCCGGCCCGCGCCGGCCTCGTCAGCTCGGCCTCGGGTCCGCGGTTGTCGGCCGCTGACTCGCTGCGGGTCACCGTCCACGGCACGGGGTCGCACGGGTCGATGCCGCACCTCGGGGTCGACCCGGTGGTCGTCGCGGCGGCCATCGTCCTGCGCCTGCAGACGGTGGTGTCGCGGGAGATCGCGCCGGCGGACTTCGGTGTGGTGACCGTGGGTTCGCTCCAGGCCGGCGCCAAGAGCAATGTCATCCCCGATCGCGCCGTGCTGCTCCTCAACGTCCGCAGCTACGACGAGGCGGTGCGGGAGCGCATCCTGGCCGCCGTGGAGCGGATCGTCCGCGGCGAGTGCGACGCGGGCGGCTGCCCCCGCCCCCCGACCATCGAGTACTACGACCAGTTCCCGCTCACGACCAACGACGTCGCCGTGACGGACGTGGTGAGCGCGGCCTTCGCGGGGCACTTCGGCCAGGATCGCGTCGCCGAGCTCGCCCCGCTGACCGGCAGCGAGGACTTCAGCATCGTGCCCGACGCGTTCGGGATCCCCTACACCTTCTGGACGATCGGCGGCTTCCCGGCGGACGCCCCTCCGGTCCCCAACCACAACCCCCGGTTCGCCCCGGTGCTGCACCCCACCCTGGAGACCGGCACGGAGGCCGCCGTCACGGCGGTCCTGGCCTATCTCGCGACCGGCGGCTGAGCCCATGAGCAGCCCCCAGGCTCCCCGCCGGCACGCCGACCGCACCACCCCGGCCGAGGCTCGCGGCAACGACCGGCTGCTCGCGGGCCTGGTCCTCGCCGTCCTGACCTTCTGGTTGTTCGCCGGGTCCGCCGGGTCGGTCGCGCCGGCCATCATGCGCGACATCAACGGCCCGTATGCCGACGCCGCCCGCCGCACCTGGACCGACCCCCTGCTCGGCAACGACGCCATGAACCTCGCCGTAGCCCTCACGGCGCTCTTCTCCGGCATGTTCATCGTCGTGCTCGGCGGGGTGGCCGACCGGGTGGGCCGGTTCCGGGTGCTGCTGATCGGTCTGGTCCTCAGCGTCGTCGGGTCGGCCTGCCTGATCCTCGCCGCCGGCGCGCTCGCCGCACCGCTCGTGCTCGTGGGGCGTGCGGTGTAGGGCCTGTCCGCCGCGTGCGTCCTGCCCACGACGCTGGGTCTGGTGCGCGCGTGCTGGGACGGGGCCGCCCGCCAGCGCGCGGTGTCGATGTGGTCGATCGCGTCGTTCGGCGGTTCCGGGCTCGCGTCCCTCGTGGGCGGGTTCACGGTCACCTACGTCGGGTGGCGCTGGATCTACGCCGTCTCCATCGTCGTGGCCGTGGCCGCAGCCCTGCTGCTGCGGGGCCAGGGCGAGTCCAAGGTCGTCTCCTCCACGCCCTTCCACCTGGACGTGCCGGGCATCGCGACCTTCGCGGCGTCGATGCTCTCGCTGATGGTCGTGACGACCTTCGGGGCCAAGATCGGCTGGACGTCGCCGATCACGCTGGCCCTGGCCGCCGTCGCGATCGTCGGCCTGGTCCTCACCGTGGTGATCGAGGGCCGGGTCCGGCAGCCCTTCGTGGACCTGCGGCTCTTTCGCAACCGCATGTTCTCCGGCGCCACGCTGGCCAACTTCCTGCTCAACACGTCCATCGGCATGCTCATCGTCACCCAGCAGCTCCTCCAGGTCGCCGGCGGCATGAAACCCCTGGACGCGGGCCTGCTGACCCTCGGCTACGCCATCACCGTCATCGCGTTCATGCGCGTCGGCGAGCGGCTGCTGCGTCGCTACGGCGCCAAGAAGCCGATGCTGTGGGGCACCGGGTTGCTCGTGCTGGCCGGCTGCGCCTTCCTGCCCACCAACCTGCTGCTCTCGCAGTACCGCCTGACGGCGATCCTCGGCTACACGCTGATGGGGCTGGGGCTGGCCTGCTTCGGCACGCCCGCGACCGACGCCGCGCTCTCCAACCTCCCGGTCGAGCAGAGCGGGGCCGGGGCCGGGATCTACAAGATGGCGTCGTCCCTGGGGTCGGCGATCGGCACCGCCACCTCGCTCGCACTGTTCACCGCCGGATCCAGCTCGCCCCCACGGGTGATCGGCTCGGTCCTCGTGCCGCTCGGTCGCCAGGACAACGTCGGTCTGCGCCAGGGCGCGGACGTCGCCCTGCTGTTCAACATCAGCCTGCTGCTGCTGTCCGCCGTGGTCATCTGGGTGGTCGTCCCCTCCCACGACCGCTCCACCCAGACGTCCTAGCCGTATGACGACGCCGTGGCCGCCCTCGCGTGAGGGCGGCCACGGCGGCATACGGCAGGAGCAGCGGGCAGATCAGCCTGACGTGGTCACATCAGCCGGCCTTGGTCACACCGGCCTGGCGTGCGAAGCCCGGCCGATGTGACTACCTGGGGCAGGTCACTGGCACTTGGCCATGATCAGCTCGCGGACCTTGCCGGCGTCGGCCTGGCCCTTCATGGCCTTCATGACCTGACCGATCAGGGCACCGGCGGCCTGGACCTTGCCGTCCTTGATCTTGGCGACGATGTCGGCGTTGCGGCCGAGCACCTCGTCCACGGCCGCCTCGAGCGCCGAGTCGTCCTGCACCAGCTCGAGACCGCGGGCGTCGGCCACCTCGCGGGGCGAGCCCTCGCCGGCCAGGACGCCCTCCATGACCTGACGGGCCATCGAGTCGTTGAGCCGACCGTCGCGGACCAGGCCGTCCAGCTCGGCGACGTGCTCCGGCGTGACGCCCATGTCGGCGAGGTCGCGGACCTGGTCGTTGGCGCGGCGGGACACCTCGCCCATCCACCACTTGCGGGCGGCGGCGGGTGTGGCGCCGGCGGCGACGGAGGCCTCGATCAGCTCGACGGCGCCGGCGTTGACGACGTCGCGCATCTCCAGGTCGGAGTAGCCCCACTCCCCCTGCAGCCGCTTGCGGCGCTGCCCGGGAGGCTCGGGCAGGGTGGTCCGCAGCTCCTCGACCCACTCGCGGCTCGGGGCGACGGGCACCAGGTCGGGCTCGGGGAAGTAGCGGTAGTCCTCGGCGTCGGACTTCTCTCGCCCCGAGGTCGTGACCCCGGTGTCCTCGTGCCAGTGCCGCGTCTCCTGCAGGATCGTGCCGCCGGACGACAGGATCGCGCCGTGCCGGGTCATCTCGTAGCGCACGGCCCGCTCGACCGACCGCAGCGAGTTGACGTTCTTGGTCTCGGTGCGGGTGCCGAGCTGTGTCGACCCCTTGGGCATCAGCGAGACGTTGGCGTCACAGCGCATCGAGCCCTGCTCCATGCGCGCGTCGCTCACGTCGAGCGCCCGCATGAGGTCACGGATCGCCGAGACATAGGCCTTGGCGACCTCCGGCATACGCTCCCCGGCACCGACCACTGGCTTGGTGACGATCTCGATCAGGGGGATCCCCGCCCGGTTGTAGTCGAGCAGCGAGTAGTCGGCGCCGTGGATGCGACCGGTCGCGCCGCCCATGTGCAGCGACTTGCCGGTGTCCTCCTCCATGTGCGCCCGCTCGATCTCGACCCGCCAGGTCGTGCCGTCCTCGAGCTCCACGTCCAGGTAGCCGTCGAACGCGATGGGCTCGTCGTACTGCGAGGTCTGGAAGTTCTTGGGCATGTCCGGGTAGAAGTAGTTCTTGCGCGCGAACCGGCACCACTGCGCGATCTCGCAGTTGAGCGCCAGGCCGATCCGGATCGCCGACTCGACGCCCTTGGCGTTGACGACGGGCAGGGCTCCGGGCAGGCCGAGGCAGACCGGGCACACCTGGGTGTTGGGCTCGGCGCCGAACTCCGTGGCGCAGGAGCAGAACATCTTGGTCGCGGTGCTCAGCTCGACGTGGACCTCAAGGCCCATCACCGGGTCGAAGCGCTCGAGCACCTCGTCGTAGTCGAGGACGGGCTCGACGTGCGTGGTGGCCATGGGTCAGCCGTCCTTCCGCGTCTCGGAGGTCTGGTCGGGCGTGCCGGGGGCAGGCGTCGCGGCTCCCAGGTCGGGCGCGTTGGCGAGCAGCGGCTCGCCCCAGGCGTCCTCGAGGGTGCGCTCGACGTAGGCCGCCACGCGGTACAGCCGGTCGTCGGCCATGGCCGGCGCGAGCACCTGCAGCCCCACGGGCAGGTCGTCCTCGGGCGCGAGCCCCACGGGCACCGACATGCCGGGGATGCCGGCGAGGTTGGCGGGGATGGTCGCGACGTCGTTGAGGTACATCGCCATCGGGTCGTCGAGCTTGTCCCCCAGGCGGAAGGCCGTGGTGGGCATCGTCGGGGAGATGAGCACGTCGCACTGCTCGAAGGCCGCCTCGAAGTCGCGCGCGATGAGCGTGCGGACCTTTTGCGCCTGGCCGTAGTAGGCCTCGTAGTAGCCGCTGGACAGGGCGTAGGTGCCGAGGATGATGCGGCGCTTGACCTCGTCGCCGAAGCCCGCCTCGCGGGAGGCCGCCATCACCTGCTCGGCGCTCGGCGCCTCGACCCCGGTCGGCGCGACGCGCAGGCCGTAGCGCATGGCGTCGAACTTGGCCAGGTTGGAGGACGCCTCGCTCGGGAGGATGAGGTAGTAGGCGCCGAGGGCGTAGTCGAAGTGCGGGCAGGAGACCTCGACGATCTCGGCGCCACCGGCGCGGAGCAGCTCGACGGTCTCGTCGAAGCGCTGCTGGACCCCGGCCTGGTAGCCCTCGCCGGTGAGCTCGCGGACGATGCCGATGCGCAGGCCGGACACGTCGCCGCTGCGGGCGGCCTCGACCACCGGGGGAACCGGCTGGTCGATGGACGTCGAGTCGCGGGGGTCGTGCCCGCCCATGAGCTCGTGCAGCAGGGCGGTGTCGAGGACGGTGCGGGCGCAGGGCCCCGCCTGGTCGAGGGACGAGGCGAGGGCGACGAGGCCGTAGCGGGACACCCCGCCGTAGGTCGGCTTGGCGCCGACGGTGCCGGTCAGGGACGCAGGCTGGCGGATCGAGCCGCCGGTGTCGGTGCCGGTCGCCAGCGGCGCCTGGAAGGACGCGACGACGGCGCTGGAGCCGCCGCCGGAGCCGCCGGGGGTGCGCTCGAGGTCCCACGGGTTGTGCGAGGGGCCGTAGGCCGAGTGCTCGGTGGACGACCCCATCGCGAACTCGTCCATGTTGGTCTTGCCGAGGATCGGCATGCGGGCGGCCTTGATCTTGGTGACGACCGTGGCGTCGTAGGGCGGGACCCAGCCCTCGAGGACCTTGGAGCCGCACGTGGTCGGCAGGCCCGTCGTGGTCATGACGTCCTTGACGGCGATCGGCACGCCCGCCAGGGGGTGCAGCTGCTCGCCGGCGGCGCGGGCCTCGTCGACCTCGCGCGCGGTGGCGAGGGCGCCGTCGGCGTCGACGTGCAGGTAGGACCGGACGGCCCCGTCGACGGCGGCGATGCGGTCGAGGTGGGCCTGCGTCAGCTCGACGGAGGTGAAGTCACGCGCCGCGAGACCCTCGGCCATCTGGGCAGCGGTGAGTCGGGTGAGGTCGGTGGTCGGCATACGGATCAGTCCTCGCTCAGGATGCGCGGCACCTGGAACCGGTCGAGCTCCTGCGCCGGCGCACCGGACAGGGCCTGCTCGCGGGTCAGGCCGGGGCGGACCTCGTCGGGCCGGGTCACGTTGGTCAGGGGCATCGGGTGCGACATCGGCGGGATGTCGTCGGCGGCAACCTCGCCGACCTGGGCCACCGAGTCGAGGATGACGGCCAGCTCCCCGGCCATCGTGTCGAGCTCGGCGTCCGTCATCTCGATGCGCGCGAGATTGGCCAGGTGCGCGACCTGGTCGCGGGACAGGGAAGACATGCTCGCCAGTCTAGTGGCGCGCGCCCGGGCCCCTTGCCCACGCTCAGCCCTCCGCCGCCGCCTCCTCGCGGCGGACCTGACGCACCGTCTCGTCGAACTCGACGCGGATCTCCTCGTCGTGGTGGTGGGTCAGCAGGCTGACCACGACGGCGACGAGGAGGTTGCCGATGAAGCCCGGCAGGATCTCGTAGTAGTCGAAGATCCCCCCGCTCCTGGCGGCCCACAGCCACACGAGCAGGGCCCCGACCACCATGCCGGCGAGTGCACCCTTGGCCGTGAGCTTGCGCCAGAACAGCGCGAGCAGGACCGTCGGGCCGAACGCCGCGCCGAAGCCCGCCCACGCGAACGCCACGAGCTTGAGGATCGGCGACGTGGTCGACCACGCCAGGGCGGCGGCGATGAGCGAGATGGTGAGGACACCCAGGCGGCCGAGCAGCACGTATGACGCGTCCGACCCCTCGCGGCGCCCGATCACCTTGTAGAGGTCCTCCACCAGCGCCGACGACGTGACGAGCAGCTGGGAGGAGACGGTGCTCATGATCGCGGCGAGCACGGCGGCGAGCATGAACCCGGCGATGATGGGGTGGAACAGGATCTGGCCCATGGCGATGTAGACGGTCTCGGGGTTGGAGATCTTGAGGGCGGGGTTCTGCTGGAAGTAGGCCACGCCGACGAGGGCGGTGGCGATGGCCCCGAGGCAGGACAGCATCATCCAGCCGACGCCGATGCGCCGACCCTGCTTGGTCTCCTCGACCGAGCGGATGGCCATGAACCGCACGATGATGTGCGGCTGACCGAAGTAGCCGAGGCCCCAGGCCAGCGAGCTGATGACGCCGACCGTGGTCGCGCCGGTGACCATGGAGAGCGCGTCGGGGTTGACCGCCCGGATCGAGCGCGCTGCCTCCGCCGGGCCGCCCACGGCGAACAGGCCGATGATCGGGACGGCGATGAGCGCGCAGAACATCATCACGCCCTGCACGAAGTCGGTGTAGCTCACCGCGAGGAAGCCTCCGAACAGGGTGTAGGCCACGGTCACGGCCGTGATGAGCAGCATCCCGACGTGGTACTCCATGCCGAAGGACTGCTTCATGAAGACGCCGCTCGCGACCATGCCGGACGAGACGTAGAAGGTGAAGAAGACCAGGATGATGACGCCGGAGACGATCCGGAGCATCCGGGACTTGTCGCGCAGGCGGTTCTCGAGGAAGCTCGGGATGGTGATCGAGTCGCTGGCCACCTTGGTGTAGGCCCGCAGCCGGGGGGCCACGAACTTCCAGTTGAGCCAGGCGCCCACGGTCAGGCCGACGGCGATCCAGGCCTCGACCAGCCCGGTGGCGTAGATCGCGCCGGGCAGACCCATGAGCAGCCAGCCCGACATGTCGGCGGCACCGGCGGACAGGGCGGTCACGGCGGGGCCGAGGCCACGGCCGCCGAGCATGTAGTCCCCCAGACCGACGGTGCGCCGGTAGGCCCAGTAGCCGATGTAGATCATGCCGATCAGGTAGATCACCATCGAGATGATCTGCCAGGTCTGGTCACTCATGGTCGTGACATCCGTTCACCCTCAGGGCGCCCGCTGGTGGCAGACGCCGTTGCGCATGAGTATGCCGCCGATCGGGTGACGACTCGGACGCCGCACAGGCGACGTGGCCGGATCGTGACGCTGACCTCAGTCGTGCTCCCGGCGCTCCCGGCACTCTCGGCGCGGGTGGCTGCCGACGGGTCCCCAGATGGAGGGGATCAGGGGTGGGGGCGTGGTGGTGTGCTGACTGCCGTCGGGGTAGCGGTAGGTGATCGCTGGTGGCCGGTCCCAGCCGGTGTCGTCTG